>CAYNYE010000050.1:0-6680 GCA_964401345.1 uncultured Candidatus Planktophila sp. | reverse complement strand
TGGATTCGAGGCCCTTGGCTTCAGTTCTAAATCGAATTATTCGATTGAACCACCATTGGCCTCGTATCCGGCATAAAAAGCTGCGTAAAACGCTGGCTTTGCGGTATGCCAAGTAGAAGGCTTATTGGTTGTATGAGCAGAAGGAATCACAGCAGAACGCAAAGCGTTTGCTGATACGAATGATGCGTTAGACATATTCGTTCCTTCCACTAGTTAGATCTAGCAAGTTAGATCTAGCAAGATCTGACGATCTTGACTCATATCTCAACTCCGCCATGAAGTTGAAGGCTTAAGGGTAAAGCATGGGGATTGCTACTGGCAAGGTAATTAATTCCCCGCGTAAATCAGGGTAAATCCGCTATATCTGAGGGCCTTTAGAGGGTGAGGCTAGTTAGCTAGGCCAGCTTCGGCGAGGAATCGAGAGGCCTTTCCTCGATAGCTCAAGCGAAGATCTGATTTCGCACGTGTGATTCCAACATAGAACAAACGACGTTCTTCATCGATTGATGCTTGATCACCTGTGGTGCTGTTGTTTTCAAGAGGTAAAACACCATCGCTTACACCCATCAAAAATACGCGCTCCCATTCAAGACCCTTTGCGGCGTGCAAAGTTGCAAGGGTTGTGACAGGCATTGTTGGTGGATTGTTTTGTTGAACGCGATCTTCAACTTCACGTAGATATGTGCGCAAGTTCTTTGGAGTAAAACCATTATCTGAATCTAATTCGCGAGCAAGGTGAAGCAGCGCCGCGATTCCGTCGATCGCTCCCCCAGTTAAAAACGGTTGAGCAAGTGTGCGAAGTTCATCTAGCCAAGAAACACCTTCAGTTGGAATAACAGATGCGGTGCGAACCTGCTTTAAGAAGTCGCGGACCTCTTTGCGCTCAAAGAAACGTTCGGTGTTTCGAACTTGGTATGGCAAGCCCGCACTGTTGAGCGCTTTCTCTAATCCATTTAATTGATTGTTGGTGCGTGCAAGAACAGCAATCTCTTGTGCAGGAGTTCCTTCAGAGATCAATTGTGAAATATCACGAACGATTCCGGCGATCTCTGCCTGCTCATCGTTATACGCATTAATCGTTGGCTTGCTACCGTGATCGTTGATGGCAACTAGCTCGCTACCCATCGCGCCTTTTCGCAAAATGCTATTGGCGGTGAAGATGATTTCAGGGGTTGATCGGTAACCAGTTGTTAAACGAACAACCTCTGCCTCTGGAAAGCGCTGGGTAAATGAGTTCAAGAAGACTGGTGTTGCGCCAGCAAATGAGTAAATGGTCTGGGCAGGATCTCCAACAACACATAGCTCTTGTCTAGAACCTAGCCAGGCGTTGATTAATCGCTGCTGTAGCGGAGAAATATCCTGGTACTCATCAACGGTAAAGAAACGGTACTGATCTTGTACGCGTTCACGCACTTCCCGCTCCTCTTCGATCATTGCGGTAGTTAGAAGGAGTACATCTTCAAAGTCGATGGCACGCTCTTGGTGCTTCACGCTTTCATAGGCGGTGTAAACCTTGGCAAGTTGTTCTGGATTAATGCGAGGCTTAACGGTGCGCTTAAGGGATTCACTTAAGTAATCTGAAGGTGCGATCTGAGAAACCTTGGCCCATTCAATCTCTGTTGCAATATCGCGTAAAAGGTCGCGTGAGGTAATTGAAAGTTCTCCCTGTAACTCAGCGCGCTTAATCGCTTCAGTCAGAAATCCGCTCTTCGTTGTGAGCAGATCCGGCATGCGACCACCAAATACTTGCGGCCAGAAGAAGGTCAACTGCTTAAGTGCAGCTGCGTGAACGGTGCGCGCAGCAACTGATGGAACTCCTAATGAGCGCAGACGAGTACGCATTTCACCGGCAGCGCGCGCAGTAAAGGTAAGCGCAAGAACCTTGTGTGGATCCATAACGCCGATTGCTGCTGCGTATGCGATGCGGTGAGTAATCGCACGGGTCTTTCCTGTTCCTGCACCAGCAATAACGCAGACAGGACCACGAGTAGCAAGTGCTACTGCGCGTTGTTCATTATCTAAAGCTTCCAGAATCTCTTCTGCGCGTGGGTTTCCTACGGTCTCCACGATTCACCACCGCGTAACTGATCACGGGTATACCCATCTGCACCTGTGTACCAGGCCTCAATCATGCGTCGTGCAACAGAAATTGTTGGAGGCAATAAAAGCTCTTCTGCAGCAACAGCCTTCTTCATCTCATCACGTGAAAACCAGCGTACTTCAGTAATTTCAGTGCCATCTGGGCGGGCTTCTTCTGGTCGATGAGTAATCGCTTCAAAGGCAATCATGATTGATGCAGGGAATGGCCAAGGCTGCGACGTTAAATAGTTGATATCTGATGCATAGACACCAGCTTCTTCAAAAACTTCGCGCGATACACACTCTTCAAATGATTCGCCGGTTTCAACAAATCCGGCAAAGGTTGAGAAACGCTTTGCTGGCCATACTGGTTGATGCCCCAAAAGGATTCGATCATCTTTATCTTTAACCAAAACTATGACAGCTGGATCTGTTCGTGGATGGTGTTGCACAGAATCAACTGGGCACACTCGAACACTTCCGCCAAGATCGCTGACAGTCTTGGCTCCGCACCGCGCACAATGTGTATGTGTTGCATGCCAATTAGCTAAACCAACTGCATGCATCGCAAGAGCTAAATCATCGGCATCTAAGTTGCCACCGATTTCGCGAAGCGTTTTGAAACCTTCATACTTACGCTTTTCGAAATCTTCGGTGCCATCATCAACAGGTGCATTAATCCAGGTTGTGCGCCACGCAAAGTACGGTTGGTTGTCATCGCGGCCGATTCCTAAAAAGAATCGTTCGCCTTCTACAAAAACATCAGAAAGGGCATCAACGGCAGCTGCATCGATGAAGGTCAATGAGTCATCGGCTGCACTTAAACGGGTATCGACCATGTGAATGATCTGCGCGGAATTCCAAAGCGCGGCTAACTTGGCCGCATCTGTGCGTAATTCGCTTTCGCGATTGATAGGCGAGAGCGAGGCTGGAGTGGAATCAGGGTTGCGCGCGCTCATAGGAGGCAACGCTACTAGCCTTGGGTCGTGCTCGTAACCTCGTGGAATCTGCTGCATGGAATGGCCATCCCGCCTACCAATGACCTTGCTGCCGACCAACAAAAGCTAGGTGAAGCGATCCAAGCCATTGGCGCTGATGTCATTGGAATTCAAGAGGTTGATGAGCAGTTATCGCGATCAGGAAAAGCCTCACAAACCGCACTTGTCGCTGAAGCGATGAAGACGCAGCATTGGGGCTTTGCGCCAGTCATGGTTGGTGCACCTGGTGAAAAATGGCGAAAGTTAAATTCGCTCGATGCCACAGTAATAACAACAGACAATGTTGAGAGCAATCGTCAATCAAATCTAGATGGAAATTATGGAATCGGAATCGTTTCAAAGATTCCAGTCAAGCATTGGGATCGTCTGGAGTTAGGAAACTCTCCAGTTGGGATGCCTTTAGTGATCCCTGCGGAAAACAAAAAAGGTAAGCAATCGGTTCGAATGATTTATGTCGCCGATGAACCACGCGTGGCGCTAGCTGCAACTTTGGATAATGGCTGGACTGTCATCAACACCCACCTGTCATTTGTTCCCTTTATAAATTATCGACAGCTGCGAAAGATTAAGAAGTGGGCGGCTGAATTATCAGCGCGTTACGGAACTCAAACTTTGATTATTGGAGATATGAACCTTCCCAAAGGTTTGCCTGCTCTTCGATCTGCCTGGAATTCTTTGGTTGAGCACAACTCTTACCCATCTTGGGGAGCCAAGATTCAATTTGATTACATCCTCAGTGATTCCTTGAAGCCCGATCAGTATGAGTCGTTGCCAACTGTTGTAACGGGCGTTAGTGATCACCTGCCGGTACGGGTAAAGATTCTCTAAAGAGTTTCTATTGCTTGTCCTCAACAGAGGTAATGAGTGCGATCAGCGCTGCTTCATCCAGTAGATCAGATGGCGAATCGGTGATTCCAGTTGGAACGTAATGGAAAGCCGCTGAGATCTTGGAGATATCGCAGCCAGAAAGCTTGGCCCACGCCAGGCGATACATCGCTAACTGCACCTGGGCAGATTTACCTAACTGCTTAGAGCCAGTCTTCCAATCCACCACCTGGAAGCCATCTCCGTCTGCAGCCTCTGTCTTATAAACCGCGTCAATACGGCCTCGAATAAGCACCCCACCAATAGTTGTTTCAAAGGGAACTTCTACGCGGGCTGGTGTGCGATGCGCGAACTCGCTCTTGAGCCATGCAGCTTTCAAATCCTCTAACTTTGAATCATCATCGAGCGGATCTAAGTAATCTAGATACTCATCACCAAACAGTGTGGCCGCATCGGTAAATTGACGTTCAACCCATAAGTGGAAGGCGGTTCCACGACGTGAATACTGATCTTGCCCACGAGGCATCGGACGTCGAATATTCAGAGCAAGCTCTTGTGGGTTTTCATGGAGAGCAACCAAGGTTGATGTAGACATACGCGAAGGAAGTGGAACCTCGACACCATCTGATGCGCGATTGCGAACTTCAGTAATCAAACTATGAGCATCCATGATCCAAGAGTTAACTTCGGGATCCTGCGAATCAACAAGTGGGTGAACATCAGATGCATTAACTAATTCAATCGCTGCATCAAACTGTGCGCGCTTGTCGCCTAGATAATCTCGTGGCCACACCGCGGTCAGTGGATTTTCAAGGGTTGGGTTTTCTGCATCATCATCAGGTGCAGCAACATCTGAGATCAAACGCCCACCATGGGCCGAGGCTGCTGATGCGATCAAGTTAAAGATCTGTGAAGGTGAAACTGAGTTAGCACCATCGCGCCACCAGGATGTTGTGCAGATCAAATGGGTGCGTGCACGGGTTACTGCAACATAGGCAAGACGCATCTCTTCCCGCATCTTGATCTGATCAACACATTGGCTTGCAAAGGCTTTGATCGCCTTTGATGCTTCAGAGTTCTTTGTGATTCCATCGAGCGAGAAGTATGGAAGTTCATGTGCGTCTCCGCGAAGTGCGAAAGGAACATGCTTTTCATTCTTCAACCAGTTATCTGGATCGCTGCGGTTAACACCTGGGAAGGTTCCCTCGGATAAACCAGGGACTGCAACAACATCCCATTCAGCACCCTTTGCCATGTGAACTGTAAGGATTTGGACCACATCTGTGCGTACTTCAGGGGCTCCAACCTTCAGGCCGCCCTCCTCATCCGATGCAACATCCAGCCAATCTAAGAAGGCTGAAACCGATCCACCGCTGCGTTCAAACTTTGATGCCTCATCTAAGAATCGGTCTAAGTGGCGACGACCTGTCTGAGAACCTTCGCGCAAAGTGATTTCAGATTCCAGAGTTAAGTAATTTTCAATCTCTGAGACTAAATCAGTTATCTGGCCGCCTGCTCGCGAACGCAAACGACGAAGATCCTGCGCAAAGGTAACAAGGCGTTGATATCCAAGATCGCTAAAGCCGCTCTTCTTAGCCGATGCAATCTCATCCAATGCATCAATGATTGATCCAGCAAATTGATCATCTGCTTCTAGCTGATCAGGATTACCCGCTGCAATCTTCTTGATGAAACTCTTAGAATCTGCGTGCATCGCCTTTGCGCGTTCACGGCTAAATGCACCGAGCGCTGCAATATCTCGTGGTCCCAAATTAATCCGTGGTCCAGTCAAATGTCTCATCAACGCTGAACCAGCATCTGGATCGGTGATGATCTTCATCAAGGTCACAACATCTGCTACCTCTGGAATATGAATCAATCCCCCGATACCGATAACTTCGACCGGTAGCCCTTGCTCGCGTAATGCGTTTTCAATAGATGCGATCTGGCTGCGCTTGCGAACTAAGACAGCAAATGATTTGTTGTTCTCTGGACTCCACAACGCTTTAAAGTATTCAGCGATCGCTTGAGATTCAGTTTCTACAGTTTCGTAAATACCGTAAGCAAGTTCTCCCTCTCCGGCTCCATCACGGGCTTCAAGTTCAACTACTTGCTGACCACCTGCCGCTTTGATCTCAGCGCTAATGGTGTTTGCTGCAGCCAAGATGATTGTGTCATTACGGAAGGTTGTTGGAAGTGAGAACTGTTCTGTTCCGGTTTGCCCCGAAGCTTTAGGAAAGTACTTATGGAAGGAGGCCATGGTGCCGGCGGATGCTCCGCGCCAGGTATAAATAGCCTGCGACGGGTCTCCCACAGCCATAACTGGATGGCCGGTTTCAGAGACAAAGTTGCCATACAACGCAGACAACATGCGTACCTGAGACTGCGAAGTATCTTGATACTCATCTAAGAGAACGACCTTGTACTTACCGCGCTCTAAAGTGCCAACATCCTCAAAGTTTTGTGCGATATCTGCCGCTAATGACATCTGATCATCAAAGGACAACTCGCCTGCTGCTTTGCGACGTTCCATAAAGGCTTCAACCATCGGCAGTAGTGAATTGCGTTGACGCATCGCACGAGCAACTGCGCGGGTATCTTCATTGGTGCTTCCGGCAAGCAGTTGCAACTTCTCAAGCATCTCGTTGCCGATAGCTTCAATATCAGCAGCTTTAACCTGATGTTCCAACATTAACTTTGAAAGTCCGAGCAAATCTTTAATAACGGTACTGACTGCGCTGTCATTGCGATAGGAATCATCAGACCAGTTGCGCACAA
>CAYNYE010000049.1:4152-6694 GCA_964401345.1 uncultured Candidatus Planktophila sp. | reverse complement strand
CACCTTCGTTGTGACCGCGACGGCGGTAACAAATCATGTCGATGACAACATCCTTGTTGAACTCTTGACGGTATTCAAAAGCCAAACGTGCAACGCGAACACATGCTTCTGGATCATCTCCATTTACATGGAATACCGGTGCCTGAATGATCTTTGCGTAATCAGTTGAGTACTGAGAAGAACGTGATGCGTGAGGTGAGGTTGTGAAACCGACCTGGTTGTTAATAACAATGTGAACGGTTCCACCTGTGCGATATCCGCCCAATTGTGAAAGCTGTAGAACTTCCGCGTTTACGCCCTGGCCCGCAAATGATGCATCTCCGTGAAGCAAAATAGGCATTACAGAGAAGGCGTTTTTGACGTTGAGGCGATCCTGCTTTGCACGCACGATTCCTTCAAGAACTGGGTTAACAGCCTCAAGGTGTGATGGGTTAGCCGCTAGGTAAATCTTGGTTTGTGCACCTGATTCAGAGGTGAAGACACCTGATGTTCCCAAGTGGTACTTCACATCGCCTGAACCTTGAACCTGGTTCTCTGCGTAGTGACCTTGGAACTCTTGGAAGATCTGTCCAGCAGATTTTCCAGCAACATTTGCAAGAACGTTTAGGCGACCGCGGTGAGGCATACCGATACACACTTCATCGAGTCCGCGCTCTGCTGCTGCAGAAACAACCGCATCAAGAAGTGGAATTACAGATTCGCCACCTTCTAGTGAGAAGCGCTTCTGGCCAACAAACTTTGTGTGAAGGAATGACTCAAATGATTCAGCGCTGTTGAGCTTACGTAATACGCGCAACTGCTCTTCGCGAGGAAGCTTGGCGTAACCAACCTCTACCTTGCTCTGAATCCATTCGCGTTCCTTAGGCTCTTGAATGTACATGTACTCAACGCCAACTGAACGGCAGTATGAGTCACGAAGGATTCCAAGAATCTTGCGAAGAGTCATGAACTTCTTGCCACCAAAACCACCAGTAGCAAATTCGCGATCAAGATCCCACAGAGTTAAACCGTGTGTGACGACATCTAGATCTGGATGTGAACGCTGGATGTACTCAAGTGGATCCACATCTGCCATCAAGTGACCAAATGTGCGATACGCCTGAATTAACTGCTGAACGCGAGCGGTCTTGTTAATCTCTTCATCGCGTGTAAATGCAAAGTCATTTGCCCATCGAATTGGCTCGTAAGGGATACGTAGCGCAGAGAAAATCTCATCGTAGAAACCTTCAGCACCCAATAGGTACTCGTGCATACGACGCAAGAAATCTCCTGATTGTGCGCCTTGAATAATTCGGTGGTCGTAAGTGCTTGTAAGGGTAATTACCTTGCTAACAGCCATGTTTACGAGGGTTTCTTCACTTGCACCCTGGAACTCAGCTGGGTAATCCATTGCACCAACACCAAGAATCAATCCCTGTCCCTGAACAAGGCGTGGAACTGAGTGAACAGTTCCGATTGTTCCTGGGTTCGTGATTGACATTGTTGTGCCAGCAAAATCTTCAACAGTCAGTGCGCCCGCACGAGCCTTTTTAATGATCGCTTCATATGCAGCCCAGAACTGTCCGAAATCTAAATCTTCGCAACCCTTAACTGATGGAACAAGAAGTTGACGTGAACCATCTGGCTTTGCCAAGTCGATTGCCACACCAAGGTTGATGTGCTCTGGCTTTCCAATCGCTGGCTTGCCATCGATCTCACCAAAGAACGCGTTCATCTCTGGCATTGCACGGACTGCCTTGATCATTGCGTAAGCGATGATGTGTGTAAATGAAACCTTTCCACCGCGACCGCGCGCTAAGTGGTTGTTAATAACAATTCGATTATCAATCATCAACTTCGCAGGAATTGCGCGAACTGATGTTGCAGTTGGAACTGAAAGTGATGCTTCCATTGATTGAACAACGCGAGCGCTTACTCCACGGATTGGTTCAAGTGATGAAGCACCTGGTGTCACTAAAACTGGAGCTGGCTTAACAACTGGATCTGCAGGAGTTGGTTGTGCAGCCGCTGATTCACGAACGATTGGTTGTGAGACTGGAGCTGCTGCTACTGGTGCAGCTTGTGCAACTGGTGCGACTGCGACTGGAGCAACAGGTGCGGCTTGTGCAACAGGTGCTGCTGCTTGTTGTTGCGCCTTTGGAATTGGTGGAACACCTTTGCTTGGTGCAGCAGATCCTGCTGGAGCACCTGGCTTATTTGTTTTGAAGTATTCAACCCATGCAGGGTCTACGGAAGAAGGATCCTGTAAATACTGCTCGTACATTTCATCGACGAGCCAATCATTTGCACCAAAATCCTGTGCCGACACTGGCAATCTCCTTCTGCATTGATTACAGGCCTAGCCTATCGGCCTGAGCCCGCATGGATAAACCCGAGAAGGCGCCGATTGGGCGAGATTGGCCACATCTTTTCAACCTGCGAGGTCATGGCAATTAGTACACCCTTAACCCATGCCAACAGCGATAGTTACAGGTGCCAGCAGAGGTTTGGGCTTTGAAAATGCCAAGGGGTTAGCCGCTCTCGGGTATGACCTGGTGATGGT
>CAYNYE010000049.1:0-4052 GCA_964401345.1 uncultured Candidatus Planktophila sp. | reverse complement strand
AATGGTTTAGTGCCATCTATGGCAGAGGCACGTAAGGGACGAGTCATTATTTATTCAGCATGCCTGGGAAGAATGTCAGGACCAGGAAATGCTGGCGGTCTTGCCCCATACCGAATTAGCAAAGCTGGAGTGAACGCTCTTGTTCGCAACCTTGCACATGAAACAGGTTTAGGTGCGCGTGGTTTATTAGTTGATGCAGTGTGTCCAAATCACTCACGTACAGATATGGGTGGCGCAGATGCACCACGTAGCGCCGAAGAAGGTGCGGCTTGTGCGTTGTGGTTAGCAACCCGTGAATTTAATCCAGGAGATACAACTGGAGTTTTGTGGGAAGACAATCAGATTGTCGAGTGGTAATTAGAAATCTGTTGGGATTGCACGAAGCGCAGCAATAAGAGTTGCTCCTGCAAGTGCAGCCAATGGTCCTGCGACAAACCATAGGTGTGCTTCTATTTGATATGAAACAACACCAAGTGCAATTAAGTTAGCCAAAACCGCTGGAGATCTGCCGTAATACTTACCTCGGCGATAACCAATTGCAGCTGCTGCTAATCCACCTGAGCCAAGAAGTGCAAACAACAGCACTCCAAGTAACGGAAGAATCTCAACATTCTCGTGGGTAAAGCCCATCACTAAAACCCATAGACCTAAGCCAGCAATGACCGCCGCCTCAACAAAGAGTAGGGATGCCACTAGTGCGCGAGCTTTAGCCGCCTTGGCAGGATCTTGATGCATAGAGGCAAGATTAACTTAAAGAGGGACGCAATGCTTTATTCGCACGATGGAATCCATGATTCACAAACTCATTTGGCCTCCCCTTCCTACTTCTACGAGCAGCTTCGTCGAGAAATTTCACTTGCCACGCGAACCCACAAGCCTTTGGCTCTAGTGAAAATACTTTTTGAAAATCCTGAATCAGATCAAGTTCAGGCAAAGGACATCTTGCACTTTTCATATGAACTCTCTCAATTGACTCGGAAGGAAGAGTGCGTAGGAAGATTGGGGGTCAATGAGGTTGTCATCATTGTTCGAGATGGGCACAGCAACGCCGAACAATTTGTTCAACGCCTTCTCGATTCAACATCACTATCTGTTGATCACACATTACATATCAAGGTCTCAAAGATTTATGCAGAAGGCAATGAGGATTCGCTCCGCTTGCTAGAAAGGCTTGACCGAGCTGAGCTAGTGACCCAGTAGGTGATCTATCCACAGGCTAAAAACTTCTGTCAGTAACCAATCTACCTTTCCTGAATGGAACTTGATCTCGATGTGACCTTTGGCGCCATTGCACCGTTCATGAATGATTCAACGATAGAAGAGATTTGGATAAATTCACCAGAAAGAGTTTTTGTTGCTCGCAATGGTCGCAGCGAGTTAACAAATCTCCTGCTTACCCCCGATGAAGTTCGCAATATCGTCGAGCGAGCATTGATGTGGAGTGGCAGACGGCTTGATTTATCCCACCCATTTGTCGATGCCCGTTTGCCTGATGGGAGCCGCTTGCATGTAGCTATTCCTGAAATAACTGCAGCACATTGGGCGGTCAATATCCGCAAACATTTGATGAAAAACCTTTCAGTAAACGATCTTGTAAATCGATCTGTCATGAGTCAAGAGATTGGGACCGCACTTAGCAATAGCGTCCAAGCTGGGCTAAATATCTTGGTTTGCGGTGGAACTCAGGCTGGTAAGACGACGGTTCTCAATGCTTTGGCCGGTGCTGTTCCACGTACTGAACGCGTGATAACTATCGAAGAGGTTTTTGAATTAACTCCCCAACTGCCTGATGTTGTGCAAATGCAAACACGAAGTGCGAATCTCCAGGGTGAAGGAGAAATTCCCCTTCGACGATTAATTAAAGAATCACTTCGAATGAGGCCATCAAGAATCATTGTTGGTGAAGTACGTGAAGCAGAAGCCCTTGATTTGTTGATCGCCTTGAATTCGGGTTTACCCGGAATGGGAACGCTTCATGCTAACTCTCCACGAGATGCGATCGTTAAGTTGCAAACTCTTCCATTGCTAGCAGGTGAAAATATCTCTCATAAATTCATTGCACCAACAGTTGCATCTGCGATCGATTTGATTGTCCACGCAACCTTGGATTGTTCCGGAGCGCGAAGAATCAATGAAGTAGCCGCAGTAACTGGACGATACGAAAATGACCGCGCAGAAATCGAAATGCTATGGAAATGGGACGGGGCTCAGTACATCCGAGGCGTTGGCGGATTGCCACATCCTGAAAAATTTGCAGCAATTGGTCGACCTTTGTCATCTTGGTTGCATGCATGAAGCTTTCACTACGAATTGGAATCTCGGCCTCATCTGCCACCGCCGTCGTTTTACTGATGACCCGTTCATTAGTGATTGCAGGTGCCTTTGGCGCGCTTGCAGCAGGTATTGCTTTTGTAACAGTCCGAGCCAAGAGCGCATTGAATGAATCTGCACTAGTTGCCGCGTGGCCAGAAGTAATTGATCACTTAATGTCCGGCATTCAATCTGGTCTTTCTTTATCTGAATCCCTTGCTGGCTTGGCCACCCGAGGTCCAGAACTCTTAAGACCTGCCTTTATTAGATTCAAGGCAACGCTTTTTCGCAATGGGGACTTAAGTGAGGCCATAGAAGAGCTCAAAGGTACTTTCGCACACCATGGAAGTGATCAGATTTTTGAGGCACTACTAATCGCTAAAACGCTTGGCGGAAGTGAACTATTGCAGATTCTTCGCACCCTGGGAGATTTCTTACGGCAGGATCTTGCATTGCGACGTGAGATCGATGTGAAGCATGGGTGGATCAAGAACTCTGCCCATATATCGGCCGCTGCACCCTGGATACTCTTACTACTTCTATCTACGCAGCCGAGTACTGCAAGGGCGTACTCAACTCCTACTGGCGCTTTGATATTAATTGCCGGTTTGTTTATGACGGCGATTGCTTATTTCTGGATGAACCGTTTAGGGCGATTACCTCAAACTCCTCGAGTTTTCATCAGAAGCGATGATTCACCTAACTCGATTCGGGGGAATTTGTAATGGTAATGACATTTGTAGTTACATTTTTACTCATTGTTCCCGCCGCAATTTTGATTCTTGTTGGAGATCAGGTTGATCCATTGTCAGATGCCAAGAGAATCTCTCGAAAGACCGCCCGTGCCAGTGATGACAGAACTCAATTACGAATACGGTTGGAAGAGCTAGGAAAAGGTAGCGACAAAGATTATGAAGATTTTCGTATTAAGCAGTATGGATACTGTGCTGGCTCTGGAGCATTGAGTTTTGCAATATTTTTTACCTTTTTTGGTTCACTCTTGTTAGCCTGCCTTGCTTCTGTGTTTGCTGTGCTTTTGATCTATGTATTAGTCGATCGCCAACTAACTCAAGATGTAAAGAAGCGACGTGAACTAATCGAAGCTGAGTTTCCAGCGATTGTTGAGATGTTAACGCTTGCCATTGCAGCGGGTGAAACACCAATGAGTGCAATGCTTCGAATAGCAAATAGTGCTGATGGGGCTATCTCAAGGGAGTTTCAAATTGTTGTTGCACGTGTGCGTTCGGGTGCGCCATTGCATGAATGTTTAGATGCCATGGGGCGCCGGGTGAAATCAGTCATGATCCGTAGATTTGTGGATGCCTTAGTAACGGCAACTTTGCGGGGTGCGCCGCTTGTAGAGGTTCTTTCTCGTCATGCAGTTGAAGCCCGTGGAAATCAAAGAAATCGAGTAATGGGAGCGGCGGGTAAAGCTGAAATCTCAATGATGATTCCAGTTGTTTTCCTTATCCTGCCGATCTCCATCCTCTTTGCACTGTGGCCATCGCTTGCAAACCTAAATCTCTTTGCATCTTAGGCAGCGCTCTCCTCGCGTTCATCCTTTGCAACATTGAGTTCGATGAGCTCGCCTTGTGCATTGCGTGCAGCAATCTCTTTCAGAGATGGTCGTCCTGCTTTGCGCTTCTTTGCGATGATGCGACCATCTTCAAATAGTTCGCCTCCCCATACACCTGCTGGCTCTTGGCGCGATAACGCACCCTCTAAGCACTGTGCACGCACGG
>CAYNYE010000048.1:0-6848 GCA_964401345.1 uncultured Candidatus Planktophila sp. | reverse complement strand
ATGGAACATATCGAAGAAGCAGGAATTCACAGCGGTGACAGTGCATGTGTTCTTCCATCGATGACAGTAACAAGTGAGCAAAGAGTCGAGATTCGTGCAGCAACCGAAAAAATTGCTCGAAGTGTCGGTGTACGCGGACTCATCAACATTCAATTCGCGATCGCTGATAACACTTTGTATGTTCTAGAAGCCAATCCACGTGCCTCAAGAACGGTTCCATTTGTCAGCAAGGCCAGTGGTGTTCCACTGGCAAAAGCAGCAGCGCGTATTTCAGTGGGGACAACAATCCAAGAATTGCGCGATTCGGGAATCCTTCCGGCAATTGGAGATGGTGTTGCACGAGGGGTATCGGTTAAAGAAGCGGTACTTCCTTGGAATCGATTCCGTCGCACAGATGGTCGAGGAGTGGATGCAGTGTTGGGACCAGAGATGCGTTCCACCGGTGAAGTAATGGGAATCTCTCCAACATTTGGTGAAAGTTACGCGAAGAGTCAGATCGCAGCCTTTGGGCCGCTGCCTAAATCCGGAACTGTCTTTATCTCTCTTGCAGATAAAGATAAGGCCACAGGTATTGAGCCCGCTCTTGGTTTCTCGGAGCTCGGTTTTCATATCTTGGCTACCGATGGAACCGCTGATTTCCTTCGAACCAAGGGAATTGAATGCACAACGGTGCGCAAGCACTCAGAAGGTAAAGGCTCATTGGGTGAGAAAACAATCGTTGACATAATCAATGCGGGAGAAATTGATTTAGTGATTAATACACCTGTAGGACGCGGTACTCGTGCAGATGGTTGGGCGATTCGAACCGCTGCGGTTCAACGATCAATTCCATGTATCACGACAACAGCAGGTTTTAGCGCAGCGGTTGATGCAATTCGTTTCTTGCAAGCAAGTCCTCTGAGCATTAAATCTTTGCAGGAATGGCTGGCATAAGGCATGCAAATCAATAAAGCAGCTAAGCAATTACTAGCACCGATTGTCAGCAATAAAAAGGTTGGGCAGTACCACCAGATCATCATCAATATTGGTGATGTTGCGGCTTCTTGCAAGCCAGGGAATTTCGTTGCAATCAGTGTTGGTGGGGACTCTTCAAGAATGGTGTTACGACGAGCCTTTGCGATTTCGCGCGTTTCCACATCAACTACCGTTGGTGGAACCATGGAATTGATTGTTGCTCCACATGGACAAGGAAGTAAATGGCTGTGCGCTCAAGGAGAAGGTGTCATCCTAGATTTAGTTGCACCGCTCGGAACAGCTTTTGGAATTCCCACTGAGCCTGTTCCAGTTTTGCTAGTCGGCGGCGGTTATGGTTCAGCACCGTTGTTCGGTTTAGCAGAGCTTTTGAACTCTCGAGGTTGCCGAGTTGATATGTTGCTTGGCGCTAGTACGGGATCAAAAATTTACGCTCCTATGGAAGGCAAGCGAGCAGTTAATTCAATGCGAATTTATACCGAAGATGGTTCTATGGGAAACGCTGGCAGAGTTACTGATCCCATCCCTGATTTGATTAAAGATCTAAATGTTGCAGTAATTTATTCGTGTGGCCCTATGCCAATGCTTGCGGCAATTACCAAGATATCAAATGAATTCGATGTTGTTCATCAATGTGCGGTAGAAGAATCAATGGCATGCGGAATAGGAATCTGCATGACTTGTGTTCTTCCTGTTGAGAATGAGGATGGAACGGTCTCAATGCTGCGTTCATGTATTGATGGCCCGGTTATGGATGGCTCAAAGGTCCAATGGGACCAGGTAGGTCTGCAACTATGAGCACATTAGATTTTTCTACGACAATTGGAAATGCGTGGTTTCCAGCACCAACCTTCACCGCAAGCGGATGCGCAAGTTCTGGCCGAGAATTAGCGCAGTTCTTCCCATTGCGCGATATGGGTGGGGTAGTTACTAAATCGGTAATGTCCAAGGTTCGCCCCGGTCGCCCAACACCACGAATGGCAGAAACTCCTAGCGGAATGTTGAACTCCATTGGACTTCAAGGACCTGGAATTGATGCCTTCTTAGCCAAGGATGTTCCATATCTTGTCGAGCAGAAAGCCAGAGTGATCGTCTCTATCGCTGGAGAAACTGTCGAGGAGTACTCAACCCTAGCCCGCAAATTAAGAGCGGTTTCAGGCATCAGCGCGATCGAAGTAAATATCTCATGTCCTAATGTCGAAAATCGAGGACTTGTATTTGCGTGTGATCCTGAAGCATCGCGACGAGTAATTGACGGTGTTCGCAGAACTATCGGTGGCGAGCTTCCGATCATTGCAAAACTTTCGCCAGATGTCACCGATCTGGTTTCTATTGCGAAGGGCGTTGTGGATGCTGGCGCTGATGGTTTAGCGTTGATCAACACTGTGTTGGGAATGGTAATTAATGTTGACACGATGCGACCTCATTTAGGCGGAAAAACCGGTGGGCTCTCTGGTCCTGCGATCCGACCTATTGCAGTACGTGCGGTCTATCAAGTTCACGCTGCGCTTCCTCACACACCAATTATTGGAATGGGCGGAATTGCTTCAGGCAAGGATGCGCTAGAGATGATTTTGGCAGGTGCAAGTGGTGTTTCAATAGGAACTGCAAGTTTCGGCAATCCAACTGCAATCATGTCTATTCAAAGCGAGTTAAAACAATTGCTGATTGATCGAGGTTTCACCTCTTTGAAGCAGGCCGTAGGTTATGCCCATCGTCCAAATGAGGGGGAGTAAGTGAAGAAGGCGCCGATCGTTTTAGCTGTCGATACTCCCGATCTTCAAACAGCCATCGAATGGGTACGTGCAACACAAGAGCATATTTCCGTTTTCAAGTTAGGACTTGAGTTTTTCCTGACCTTCGGTGCTGATGGTGTTAAAGCTATTCAAGACGAAACCGATTCAGATATTTTCCTTGATCTAAAGCTGCACGATATTCCTCACACAGTAAGTGGAGCGGCTAAAGCGGTTTCACAGTTAAAACCAAAATTCTTGACGGTTCACGCATCGGGTGGACGTGCCATGGTACGAGCTGCAGCTGAAGCAATGCCGGACACCTACATCACCGGAGTCACAATCCTGACATCCATGTCAGAGGCTGATGTGATTGAAGTTGGCTTTAAATCCTCAGCTTTGGATTCAGCGGTTTCATTGGCGAAGGTCGCGATTGCTGGTGGTGCACGTGCAATAGTCTGTTCACCGCTAGAGATTGCTGCGGTCAGAGCAGCTGTAGGTGCGGAGCCATTCATTATTACCCCGGGAGTGCGGCCGCTAGACATGGCGGGTAGCGATGATCAACAACGCACGATGACCCCCGAGGCTGCAATTCAAACAGGTGCAAGCCTTGTCGTTATAGGCAGACCGATTACGCAAAAGTGGAGTGACGGGGCTTCGGCCATGAAGGCGCGGGCCGAACAGATTGGCTCTTCCTTAATTTAATCTCCACTAGATTTAGCACATGGGATTACCTCCGAAACTTTCGACAGAGCAGCGTCAAGCCGCTTTAGTAAAGGCTGCTCTGTCCCGAAAGCGTCGCGCCGAAATCAAAGCTCAAGTAAAGAGTGCCGTCATAACTATTGATGATGTGCTTGAACTTGCTGTGACCGATGAAGCGATCGGAAAGATGCGCGTTAAGGAGCTACTGGAATCCTTATCAGGTGTTGGAAAAATTAGGGTCGTGTCGTTGATGGAGCGGCTAAATATTTCTCCTACCCGTAGAATTCAAGGTCTTGGACGTCATCAAGTTAAGGAGCTTCGACAAGAGTTCATGAAGCCTGATATGACAATAAAGCCTGGACGATTGTTAGTACTCTCAGGTCCCGGTGGCGTTGGTAAAAGTACAGTTGCAAAGAAGTTGAGAGAAACCGATGATTTTTGGGTCAGCGTAAGTGCAACCACACGAAAGCCTCGCGTTAATGAGGTTCATGGTAAAGATTATTACTTTGTTAGTGATGAAGAATTTTCGACCATGATTACCAATGATGAGTTTCTAGAGTGGGCAGAGTTTGCCGGCAATAGGTATGGAACACCTCAAAAGCAGGTGGAAGAGGCGATTAGGCAGGGTCGAAATGTTTTATTGGAGATCGAAATCGCAGGTGCAAAACAGGTAAAGGAACATCTTCCACAATCATTGCTGGTGTTCTTAGAGCCTCCATCATGGGAGGAGTTGGTTGCTCGGCTTGAAGGGCGAGGAACCGATGGTGCTGAACGTAGGGCTGAAAGATTGGCTCTAGCCCAGGAGGAGCTGGCTGCAGCAGCTTTTTTCGATGTCGTTTTGGTAAATGACCAGGTCGAGAGCGTCGTCCAGAGACTGGTAGAGTTAGCCCAGAATTAAGGACAGACAGAGTTAGTCGAGTTTGATCACAGAAGCGAGGAAAACCATGGATGGCATCACTAATCCACCTATTGATGAACTTCTAGACAAGAGCGGTTCTAAGTACAGCCTCGTTCTGTATGCAGCAAAGCGTGCACGCCAGATTAATGCTTACTACTCACAGCTCGGCGAAGGTCTTCTCGAGTATGTAGGACCACTTGTTGAGACTCACGTGCATGAGAAGCCTCTATCTATCGCACTGCGCGAGATCAACGAAGGACTTCTTACAATCGAAAACCTCGAGCCAACAGCTTAATTTTTTCAATGACACTCCAAGGCCGTGAGGTTATTCTCGGAGTTGGTGGTGGAATTGCCGCCTACAAATCCTGCGAACTACTGCGCCGTCTTCAAGACCGTGGATATGTAATTACCGTTGTCCCAACACCTGCATCATTAAATTTTGTTGGAGCCGCTACATGGGAAGCGCTTTCCGGTCGACCAGTTACAACCCAGGTTTGGGAGAGCGTTCATACAGTTCCGCATGTTGCACTGGCGGAGCGAGCAGACTTTTTTCTAATCGCACCTGCCACCGCTGACTTGATCGCAAGATTGGCGATGGGGCGAGCAGATGACCTTCTGACGAATTTAGTTTTAGCATCAGATGTTCCGAAGATGATTGTTCCAGCAATGCATCCATCAATGTGGCTTGATCCAGCGACCGTTGCAAACGTTCAAACTCTTCGCTCACGTGGTTATGTTGTTATGGATCCGGAAGTAGGCAGACTGACCGGAAGTGATGTCGGACCTGGAAGGTTTCCAGAAACCAGCTCCATTATTTCAAATTTTGAAAAGGTAACGGGGCAACGTCAGGATTTATCAAATATCCAAGTATTGATCACAGCAGGTGGCACCCGCGAACCAATTGATCCGGTTCGATTTATCGGAAATAGATCATCTGGTAAACAGGGAATTGCATTGGCGAACGCTGCAAAGAACCGTGGCGCCAAAGTAACTTTGATCGCTGCAAATTGCGACACTTCACAGCTATCTGGCGTCAATGTTATTCCGGTCGAGACAACTGCACAGATGCAAGAAGCCCTCAATGATTACTTTGATGATTGCTCTATTTTGATCATGAGCGCTGCGGTAGCAGATGCCAAACCAACTCATGTTTCTAGCAGCAAGATTAAGAAGAGCGCTTTGCAGAGTATTGATCTAGAGGCAAACCCCGACTTGTTGGCGCAACTATCGCTCCGTAAAGCCAGCCGAATCCTGGTTGGCTTTGCCGCCGAAACTAACGATCATTTGCAAGAAGCTCGCAGAAAACTCGAGGCAAAAGGCCTGGATGTGATCTATGTAAATGATGTCTCTGGCGGGGCAATCTTTGGCCAGGACACAACTATGGGTACCATTCTCGTACGCAATGAAGCGGATATAGCGGTCAAGGAAGTCTCCAAAGACGCTCTCAGTAACACACTTCTTGATCAAGCCATCCGGCAGTTAGGTTGAAACTATGTCAAAGCGTTTATTTACTTCTGAATCTGTAACCGAGGGACACCCAGACAAGATCGCAGATGCGATTTCTGATGCGGTCCTGGATTCCTTGCTTTCTCAAGATGCTAAGAGCCGTGTAGCGGTTGAAACCTTGATTACCACCGGCCAAGTACACGTGGCCGGAGAAGTAACAACCAATGGATATGCCGATGTTATGGGCATCGTCCGAGATACTGTTTTGAACATCGGTTACGACTCATCGGATAAGGGTTTTGATGGAAATAGCTGTGGTGTTTCAATTTCAATTGGTCAACAGTCTCAAGATATTGCCCAAGGAGTAGATGATGCTTATGAGCATCGCGTTGCTTCTGCAGTTGATCCTCTAGACCTGCAGGGTGCGGGAGATCAAGGATTAATGTTTGGTTACGCCTGCGATGATACAAAGGAGTTGATGCCGTTACCTATTTGGTTGGCGCATGCTTTGGCACAGCAACTAACCAAGGTCCGAAAGTCTGGAGAACTCGCATATCTTCGTCCAGATGGAAAGACTCAAGTAACCATTGAATACGACGGCGATCGAGCGATCGCTTTGGACACTGTTGTTATCTCAAGCCAGCACTCTGAAGATGTGGATGTGGCTAAGAAGTTAACTCCCGAGATTGTTGAGTATGTAATCAACCCTATTATTTCGAAAATCGATTTACCTAAAAAGGATTTACGTACTCTCATCAATCCAACGGGACGGTTCGTTATTGGCGGTCCGATGGGTGATGCAGGACTGACTGGACGAAAGATTATTGTTGATACTTACGGTGGAATGGCTCGCCATGGCGGAGGAGCATTTAGCGGTAAGGATCCATCAAAGGTGGATCGCTCCGCAGCTTATGCGATGCGCTGGGTTGCCAAGAATGTTGTGGCTGCTGGATTAGCTCGCCGTTGTGAAGTTCAAGTTGCATATGCGATTGGTAAGGCTCAACCGGTAGGTGTATTTGTCGAAACTTTCGGTACTGAAACTATTCCTGTCGCAAAAATCCAAGAAGCGGTTCTTTCTGTTTTTGATCTCCGCCCAG
>CAYNYE010000047.1:0-6860 GCA_964401345.1 uncultured Candidatus Planktophila sp. | reverse complement strand
CTGCTGATTCTGGTTCAGTAAGTCTAGGTTCGAGTCCTGGTACCCCAGCGCAGTACAACTTAATAAAACTAGGGCCCCGTCGTCTAGCGGCCTAGGACTCTGGCTTCTCAAGCCAGCTACGAGGGTTCGAATCCCTTCGGGGCTACCACTGATATCTCTCTTCTCACACAGCAAATGTGCGAGAAGAGAGATTTTTGTTTTGTGTGGAGCGATAGATTTAAGGCATGCGAGTAATCAATACAGAACAGTTAAAGAGCATTCTCGCCAACTTACCGAGCAATCCACGAATCATCGCCTCAGGTAATTTTTCAACTCCGCGCACCTTGTTAGCAATTGCCGATGAGGTCATTCCCGAATTTAAACTTCATATGCTCAACGCTCACGGAACTGGCATTCCTGATCGCGAAGGCGTTACATATGAAACCGCCTTTGTGGGTCCGGCCATGCGCAACCATCCGCGTCTTGAGTACATCCCATCTCGACTTTCGTTGTTACCAGTTTTGATCCGTAATTTTTATCGCCCCGATGTTGTTTTTATTCATACATCCCAGCAACGCTTTGACACTGTAAGTCTTGGAACCGAAGTCAACATCTTGCCTCGTGCGATTGAGACCGCTCGCGCACATGGGGGATTGGTTATTGCACAATCCAATAAGCAGATGCCATACACATATGGCGATTCGCAGGTTTATGACAGCGAGATTGATTATCTGGTTGAGGTCGATGAACCCCTCCAGGAGAAGCCAGCAACTGACATTACAGATATTCAAGCTGAAATAGGCAGCCGAATCGCAGCTTTAGTGGAGGATCATTCAACGCTACAGCTTGGCATCGGAGGAGTTCCTGATGCGGTTTTGATGGCGCTCAAGGATCGTAAAGGATTGCGTATTTGGACAGAGATGTTTTCCGATGGCGTACTTGAACTTTCAAAAGCTGGCACTTTAGATGATGAGGTTTTGATTACCGCTTCATTTATTTTCGGTAGCCAAGAGCTGTATCAATGGTTGGATTTAAACAAGAAGGTTCGCATGCTTCGCACGGAACGAACCAATGATCCAAGCCAGATTGCGCGACAAGCGAAGATGACCTCTATCAATAGCGCGCTCGAGGTGGATTTATTTGATCAAGCTAATGCCAGCCATGTGCGCGGAAAGATCTACAGCGGCTTTGGTGGTTCAACAGATTTCATCGTTGGCGCGCTGCATAGCCGTGGTGGCCAATCATTTGTGGCACTTCCTTCATGGCACCCAAAGGCCAATGTTTCTACGATAGTTCCGCGCCTACAGGCCAACATCACCCATTTCCAGCATTCCTATGTTGTTACTGAACAAGGTGTGGCAGCTTGTTTCGGTCACAGCCAAAACGATCAAGCGCTGAATATCATTAAGAACGCCGCTCATCCTTCTGTTCGAGAAGAGTTAACGGCAAAAGCTGCAGAGTTTGGACTTATCTAGCCCACATCATTAACGGAGGTGCATCGTTGTGCATGTTCTGTGCAATCCACTTTGCGCCGTCTAAGTTATCGCCTGCTGATTGAACAATTACCGCATTAGGCAACTTTGCATTAATTTCCAAACCAATCTTGGTCACATATGTGGCATTTCGTGCAGGGCCACCTTGAATAACAATCTCCGGTGAGTCTGACTTGCTACCGCCACAACCAAGCCAGGTTGCCACTACCGTTTGTGCAAGCAGGAAAGCACCCTCATCAACAATTGCAGTTGCTGTTGAGACGCCTGCATCTGCAGCCTCAAGAACTTTCTTTGCAGTTCTTATTGCAAGGGTTGCGGCTTCGGCAGTGTTTTTTACCGCGAGTGCGTCAAAAGCCAAACACTCTTGAGAGAAGAATTCCAGCATCTCTTGATCGTCGCCACGACCTTGGCGAATTCCCAAAGCCTTTGTGATCGCATTCTTCCCTAGCCAGAAACCTCCGCCCTCATCGCCGAAGGTGCTTCCCAATCCATCACGATGCGCAAACTTTCCATCGCGACCACCCACCGAGACGACACCGCCACCAATCGAAAGGACCACACCATTGCGACCATTGAGCGCGCCAACAAACCCAGCAAACCCATCATCGATTACAGCAACCTTGGTCGCTCCAAAAAAATCTTTACAGAGCTCTCCATAAAGTTCTTGATTTGAAACCACTCCATTAAACCCTGTGCATGAGATTGCAACTAAATCTGATTTCAAAGAAGGCAAATCTGTAAATACTGCGCGTAAAGATTCAAGTGGTGATTCCCCGACCAACTTGCCGCGATCGCTTTCAAATAGCTGCTCATCAGATCTAACTCGGCACCCTGATTGCCCGAGATCGATAGCTATTACCGCCGAATTTGCCATGTGCAACAGGATACTTGAATACTTGTGGGAAGATAGGCACATGAGTTCATTAGGCGCGATTATGGCTTCAGAGATTGCTGAAACCCCAAAGGTATTCAAATCAATTCTCGAGAATAAAGATGCATTCGATGCCGTTAAAGATGTTTTGGTTCAGGAGAAGATTCAATCAGTTCTAATCTTGGCTCGAGGCACTTCAGATAACGCAGCACATTTTCTGAAGTATTTAATTGAGACTCAGATCGGGTTGCCCGTCGGCTTAACTTCTCCATCTTCAGTCACTGTGTATGGTGCAGAGCTTAAGTACTCAAATACTTTAATCGTCGCCATTAGCCAAAGCGGTCAATCTCCTGATTTGGTCAAGTTTGCAACCGCAGCTCGACAGGCAAACGCCTATGTCATCGCGATGACAAATGATTCTGCTTCACCGCTTGCAACAATTGCACACAATCACTTTTCACTCTTAGCCGGACCTGAACTTGCAGTCGCTGCCACGAAGTCTTACAACGCTCAACTACTTGTTTCATATCTTTTAGTTGCAGCATGGACAGGCAAGCAAGTTAATGGCGAGCAGATTATTAGCGAAGCCACTCGTCTCACCGAAACTATTCATTTGGTTTCTGAGGCGGTTGAGATTGCGTCGCGCGATAAAGAGACCGTGATCCTGGGTCGTGGATTTGCCTACCCCAATGCACGAGAGGCTGCTCTTAAGATTCAGGAAACCTGCAAGATTTCCGTTCAGGGGCTTTCCACTGCCGATTACCTTCATGGCCCAATCTCAGCGCTAACTCCTGAGACCCAAGTTTTCATTGTTGCGCCATCGCATATGCCAGCACAATCGATTACAGAAGCAACTGTAAAGATTCGCAAGACCAGCTCTCGAATCTTTTGGATCGGTAATGGTGGAACTCCTGAAGGCGAAGACATAGTTCTACCCGGCTCTAACTGTGATGATGAAATCGCCTCAACAATTGTTGACGCAATCGTTTTACAGCGTTTTGCTTTGGAGTTTGCCGTTGCATCAGGATTTGATCCAGATGCTCCTGTAGGACTTTCTAAAGTAACTTTGACTAACTAATTACAGTTATAGCGCCTGTGGAGCTGTTGTAGCTCAGTAAATCTGCACGTTTACCTACAGCAATACTTCCACGATCACTTAATCCAAAAGCCTTTGCCGGTTGTGTCGATGTTGCATGTACCGCCTGCTCAAGAGATAAACCGCAATGAGTGATCAGGTTTGAAAAAGCCTGCGAAATAGTAAGGGTGCTTCCTGCAAGCTTTTGATTTGAAACAAGTCTCGCGACCCCATCTTTAACCTCTACCGGTAGGGCTCCAATTGTGTAGCTACCATCGCCATTTCCTGCTGCGGCCATCGCATCAGAAACCATGATTACTCGAGCGCCTAGGGATGCAATCACCTCCTTCACCTTTTCAAATGAAAGATGGTGCCCGTCGACAATTAGTTCTACTGAAAGACGGGGGTCGTTATGGACAAAGCTGGCAATACTTCCTTCTGTGTTTACCTTATCCATAGCGTTGAGAAAGTGGGTAACAATTGATGCGCCATTATCTGTCGCTTCAGATGCATCCTTGGAGTTTCCTTCGGTATGACCAATCGCGGAAAATACTCCCGCGGACTTCAGATAAGAGATTACTTCTTGAGCACCTTTGAGTTCTGGTGCAATGGTTACCATTTTGATTGAACCCTGACCAATAGCAATTAACTCTTTAAGTTGCTCAACAGTCGGATCGATTAATAGTGATGGTTCATGCGCACCACAGCGTGCGTGAGAAAGATAAGGGCCTTCCAGATGGATACCAATAATTTCTCCACGATTGTAGAAAGGGATAAGTCTTTGGATCTGGGCTTTCAAGTCAGTAACACTCTCGGTAACCAGAGAGGCAACAAGGGATGTCGTACCTGTCTTTTTATGTGCATTAATTGCTGCAGCAATAGAGTCAGGGGAGGTGGCCGAGAAATAATGACCGCCGCCGCCATGACAGTGAATATCTACAAAACCCGGGATTAGAACGCCATCAGTTTTTGCATCAGGATTGTCATGAATGCCAGGGTTTATAGATGTGATGACTCCGTTAGAGCTCTCAATCCAAAGATTCCCCAGCGAGGAGCCATTCACCACCGCTCCTGATGCCTGAATGATCACAGATGAAGTTTATCGCGATATGAGTTTCTAACGGATGCTATGTGAGAGTATTGGTTGTAATTAAAGCCAAATGGAGGAAATCATGGCCACAGTTAAGAAAGCCGCAGCAAAGAAGGCGGTTGCTAAGAAGACTGTTGAGATTGAAACTCGCCATGTAGGTATTGATTGGCGCTCTCTGTATCTATATGCGGTCTGCTTGATTACCTTGATGGTGGTCTTGTTTTCGACCGTTGCGTTAATTAACGCGATTATGAACGCGGTTTTCCCAGATCCTGCTTACATTGATATCTACGCAAAGCCTGACAATGCACCTTCACCTGAGCTATTGGCTCAGCAAGAGGAGAACAACCAGATTCAGGCGATTAAGAACATCTTCACTTCCTTTACAACGATTGCAATTGCTGCACCGTTGTATCTGTACCACTGGCGCCAGACTAAAAAGTCTGCGTAATTAGCCGATTAGTTCGCGGTTGCGCTTAACTTCACGCTCGTGATTGCAAGGCCGCTCAGTATGTGTCTCATAGCAAGAATCGCATAGCAAAACTAGCTGATGACACTCAGGCTTTTGGCAGTTTCTGAACTGCTTTGTCGCACCATGGCACTCAGCGCATTCGCCGATTAACTTGGTGTGATCGCTGAAATCAATTGTTAGGCGATCATCAAATGTGTAGAGAGAGCCTTCCCATAGGCCGTCATCACCAAACTTGTTGCCGTAGCGAACGATTCCGCCCTTGATCTGATAAACCTCTTTGAATCCGCGGTTTTTCATAACAACAGACAAGATTTCGCAGCGAATTCCGCCGGTGCAGTAAGTAACGACCGGCTTATCCTTCATGTGGTCGTACTTTCCGCTTTCAATCTCGGCAACAAAGTCATGTGAAGTCTCAACATCAGGAACAACTGCATTCTTGAACTTTCCGACCTTAGCTTCAAATGCGTTACGGCCATCAAAGAAGAAGACATCATCGCCGCGCTCTTCAACAAGTTTGTTTACCTCTTCAGGGCGAAGATGAACTCCACCACCGATCACACCGTTCTCATCAACCTTGATCTCATCTGGGTTTCCAAAGGCAACTAGCTCTGGACGAATCTTGATCTTGAGCTTTGGAAAATCATTGCCAGTTCCATCAGACCATTTGAAATCGATCTTCTTAAACCCTGGGTATGCCTTTGTTGCCTTCACATACTTCTTCAGATCTTCCATCTTTCCGCCCAAAGTTCCATTGATTCCATGTGGAGAAACGATGATGCGACCCTTAATTCCAAGCGACTCACATAAAGTCTTCTGCCATAACTTCACAGCATTGGTATCTGTAATTGGCGCGAAGCCGTAGTACAGAATTACTTTGTCGAGATCCATGTCCTAATTCTAACCGTCATGAGCCGCTGCTCAAACTTCCCGTGTGAGGCTCTCCACACTCGGGTAAGGGCTATCGCTCACCATAGTCGATGAGGATCATGGCGCTTCGTTCTACTGTTGCAGTATGAAACTTCGGAGAGTCTATTCAGTAGCGGTATCTGCACTGTTGCTTATCGGGACAGGGTCTGCCTTTGCAGATACCGCAGTTCTTTCACGTGATGAGCAAGTAGCTGCCTTCAAAGCAAAGTACGACCCTAAGTTCGACAAAGCCTATGCCGATTACATGGTATTCAAGGCAAAGCTATCCCTTGATCCAAGTACCAAAGCAACTTTCACATCGGTCATTGAAGACATTGCAGAGGTTCGCAGAACCATCAATGGGAACTTAGCCGACCCCAACGCAGCAATGCAGCCAATTATCGAATATGCCGAAGAGGAGCTTGGCGAATTCGCCGTAACTCGCTTTCAACTTGAAAAGTTGGCCGCCAAAGTGAAAACGATCTCCTGTGTTAAAGGAAAGGCAACAAAAAAAGTTTCAGGTCTTGCGCCTAAATGTCCTTCAGGGTTTAAAAAGAAATAAGGAGAGAAAATCATGAAGAAATTTCTTGTCGCTGTCTTTGCAATCTCGCTGATGCTCTCATCAACCCCGGCTAATGCAGAAGGACTCCGCGCAGATGAAGTTGCTTCCTTCAAGGCCAAATATGATTCGCAGTTTGATGCAGCCTTAGCAAAGTTCACTGTGGCCGAGAAGAAGCTAGCCTTTGATCCATCTTCAGTAGCTTTGATTAAGAACTCAATTGCAAATTTGACTGAAACCCGCAGAGTTATCGAGCTTAACCTCGCTGATGAGAATGCACCTATGGCAAATGTAATCCGGCTAGCGGATGAGCAACTGGGGATGTTTTCATTGACCAATTTCAAACTAGATAATCTGATGGCCAAAGTGAAAACCATTACCTGCGTTAAAGGTAAGAGCACCAAGAAGGTGTCAG
>CAYNYE010000046.1:3250-6873 GCA_964401345.1 uncultured Candidatus Planktophila sp. | reverse complement strand
TGAAAATTCCAGAGAAAACAAGGCCAGCACTCCCAATTTGGTCGCGGTACTTGTTGTTGACCTCGTATCTGTGGCGGTGACGCTCTGAGATCTCGGAAGCACCATACGTTTGTGCAACAACCGATCCAGCCAGAAGATCTGATTTGTACAGACCAAGGCGCATTGTTCCACCCATATCTTCCTTGCCGGAAACAACATCCTTTTGATCATCCATGGTTGCGATAACAGGAGTTCCAGAATCAGAAAACTCCGCTGAGATCGCATCCTTAATTCCTGCAAGATTTCGCGCAGCTTCAATAACCATGCACTGCAATCCTAAACACAGCCCCAAAGTTGGAATCTTGTGTTCACGTGCAAACTTCAGCGCGCCAACTTTGCCTTCAATTCCACGAATACCAAAACCACCTGGAACACAAATTGCATCGACACCTTCTAGTAACTTCTTTGCACCATCTGGAGTTTCGCACTCATCGCTTGCAATCCAAACAATTTCGATCTTGGCTTCATTGGCAAAGCCACCTGCGCGAAGCGCTTCAGAGACTGAAAGATATGCATCTGGAAGATCGATGTACTTTCCAACAAGGCCAACTTTGATCTGATGCTTTGGGTTGTGCACCTTCTCTAGAAGTGCATCCCACTCCCCCCATTCCACATCATGGCAATCAAAACCTAGACGCTGAACAACATAAGAATCCAAACCTTCAGCATGTAATACCTTAGGAATGTCATAAATCGATGGAGCATCAACTGCAGCAACGACGGCTTCAGAATCAACATCGCACATCAAGGAGATCTTTTTCTTAACGCCTTCAGGAATCTCCCGATCTGATCGCAAAACGATCGCATCGGGAGCGATACCAATGCTTCGAAGTGCAGCAACAGAGTGCTGAGTTGGCTTGGTCTTTAATTCGCCGGATGGGCCGATGTAAGGAACCAAAGAAACATGTAAATAGAAAACATTATCGCGACCAACGGTCTGACGGATCTGACGGATAGCCTCTAGAAATGGCTGGGACTCGATGTCGCCCACAGTTCCGCCAACTTCGGTAATAACTAAATCAATATCTGGGCTTGCCATAGCGATGATGCGCTCTTTAATTTCATTGGTGATGTGAGGAATAACCTGAACCGTTTCACCTAAGTACTCGCCACGACGCTCGCGGGCGATCACACGTGAGTACACCTGTCCGGTTGTCACATTTGCTGAGCCATGAAGATTGCGATCCAAGAAACGCTCGTAGTGGCCGATATCCAAATCGGTTTCTGCCCCATCATCGGTGACAAAAACTTCGCCATGTTGGAAGGGGTTCATGGTGCCTGGATCCACATTGAGGTAAGGATCGAGCTTTTGCATAGTCACGCGGATACCGCGTGCTACCAATAATCGTCCGAGACTTGAGGCGGTGAGTCCTTTACCTAAACTTGAGGCGACTCCGCCGGTTACAAATAAATGTTTCGTCACATGTGCTTGGCCCATGGGAGTCGAACCTATCATTTATTGGAGACCGGTTCTTACACCTTCAAAGAAAGAAGCTCTGTGGCGTGTTCACGGGCGCTGGTGGAGTTCTCCAGCCCCGCCAACATGCGGGCAATCTCCTCTACCCGCTCTTCTCCTGAGACCTGACGCACATCACTCTGGCTAACCGTTCCATCATTGTTCTTGCTGACGACAAAATGTGAATCCGCCCAAGCAGCAACTTGAGGTAGGTGGGTTACGACAATTACCTGTGCATGCTGTGCAAGTGAATGAAGTCGGCGACCAACTTCAATCGCCGCCTTTCCACCAACACCTGCATCAACCTCATCAAAGACATAAGTACCTATTGGATGTGTTGACGCAATCACTACCTCTAACGCCAACATCACACGAGACATTTCTCCACCTGATGCACCTTTAGCTAAAGGCACCAATGGTGCATCTTTATGACCTTGAATAAACATTGAAATCTCATCACACCCATGAGATGAGAAATCAGACTCCTTGGGCGCTGAGTAATCTGCACTTTCAACTGTTGCCACAAAAGTGGAATGTGGCATCGAAAGTTGCTGAATTTCATGTGTAACCAATCGTGAAAGAGTTGCCGCCGCTTTGGTGCGCGCATCACTTACCTTCTTGGCTTCGAGCAACAAAACCTTTTTTACCTGCGTTAATTCTTTTTCCAACTCCAGCAATCGAGCATCTCCGCCTTCAAGGTCGGCGATTGCATCTGATGAGTTCTTAAACCGCTGGGCAAGTAATTGGATCTCCTCTTCAACACCTTGAGCGCCACCGAACTTCTTTACTAATGCGTTGAATTGAGACTTTCGCTCCTGCAAATAATCTAGACGAGCAGGGTCTGCTTCGAGTCGGGATGCATAGCTATTTAAAGCACTTTGGGCGTCGGCCAATAGGAAGAAGCTCTCGCTGAGTTGCTGGTAAATCTCTTCTAGCAAAGGATCCTTAGAGCGGGCGATTTCGAGTGAGCGCCGTGCACTTCCCAGCGAAGTTAAAGAGCCTGCATCCTCATCCTCTATTGCAGATGTTGCAAGTGCGGTCGCGGTTCGTAGCTCTTCAACACTTGAGAGACGAGCAATCTCCGATTCAATCTCACCGTACTCGCCCTGCTGCGGATTGATTGTAGAAAACTCTTTGGTGAACTCCCTGAGCTCAGCCAACTCTTTGTCCTTCGCTGCAATGCTTTTCTTGAGCGCTGCTATGCGTTCCTTCATCTCGTGATATCGATGAAGTGCGCTCTGATAATCTGAAAGATCTATTGCACCAAAGCGATCAACCAACTCACGCTGACGAGAAGATTTTGTAATTGTGTGATTTGCAGCTTGACCATGAACCTCAACCAAGTTCTCGCCAATGGTTGCAAGAGTCGATGCAGTAGCACTTACTCCATTGGTAGTTGCTTTGCTCTTACCATCAGCAGAAACAGTTCTGACAACAATCAGTTCGCCATCTTCAACCATTACATCCTCGAACAAAATTTCCTGTGCCTTAGGGATTGAAAAACGACCACTAGCAACCAATCGTTCCGAACCTTTCCGCACCAAAGCGCTATCGGCTTTACCGCCAAGAATGAGGTTTAAAGCGGTTAAAATCATGGTTTTTCCGGCTCCAGTTTCTCCAGATAAAACAGTTAAGCCTTTGGAAATCTCTAGCGTCGATTGATCAATGACACCAATCGATCGAATAGTTATCTCTTCAAGAAAGGTGCGTTCACTCACCACGCCAGCCCTCAACAGGTAGTTTGAACTTTGCCACCAATCGATCGCTAAATAGAGTGTTTTTAAGGTGGGCCAACTGAATTACACGAGAGTGCTTTGTAACCACGACGCGGTCCCCCGCGACTAATGGAAATTTGCGTAACGCATCTGCAGATAAAAATGCCTCGGAGGATTCGATGCCTACCGCGATAACCGAGGTAGGTGAGATTACAAGTGGACGCGAGAAAAGCGCATGTGCAGAAATTGGAAGCACCACCAGCGCATCTACCGCTGGCCAGACAACCGGGCCACCAGCTGAGAACGCGTAAGCAGTAGATCCTGTTGGTGTGGAACATATAAGCCCATCGCAGCCCCAACGAGAAATTGGTCGATTATCGATCTCTAGAAAGAGCTCAACCATCGTTGCCTTT
>CAYNYE010000046.1:0-3240 GCA_964401345.1 uncultured Candidatus Planktophila sp. | reverse complement strand
CTCATTGAGCGCCCAGCCCGAAGCGACAATCTTTCCTGCACGCTCGACTGAATACCCAAGGGTGATGCGAGGGTCGATTACATAACTCTTATTTATAACAGCCTGAATGACTTCTGAAATCTTTGATCGTTCAACTTCAGAGAGAAAACCAACATGCCCCAAATTCACTCCCAGCAATGGAATATCACGCTCTTGCGCAACCTCCGCGGCACGCAGCATCGTTCCATCGCCACCCAATACAACCGCAGCTTCGATTTCGGGCAAATCTGCAATGCTCGATCGGATCATGCCTGGAATATCAACATCAGAGATTGTGTAAATTCCAAAGGTTGATGCAAGATTTTGCTGAAGTTCTACCGCCGCAACAACCGCTTCAACTCGACCAGGATTACAAACAATCAATAAATTGCGCATTACTGAGGTCCTATCGCTATAGCTTCATCTAGCATTGCATGATCTATCTCTGGTGCACCACGACGAAGCCATAAGAAGTATTCAACATTTCCTGCAGGACCTGGCAATGGGCTCGCGGCTATTCCCATTGTTCCTAAACCGACATCGTAGGCAGACTCTGCGACCTCAACCACTGCGGCTTTCCGTAGCGCTGGATCACGTACAACCCCACCTGCGCCTAGCTTTTCACGCCCAACTTCAAATTGCGGCTTAACCATCAAAACGAAATCTGCATCTGGCTTTGAAACTGCAGCCAGAGCAGGCAATACCAAGGTTAATGAGATGAAAGAGAGATCTGCAACGACAAGATCAATCGGTTCGCCGACCATCTCGCCTGTTAAGTGACGGATATTTGTACGATCTAAAACCGTTACTCGTTCATCTTGGCGCAAACCCCAAGCGAGTTGTCCATAGCCAACATCGACTGCAACTACGTGCCCAGCGTTGCGACGAAGAAGCACATCGGTGAAGCCACCAGTGGAGGCTCCCGCATCTAAACATCGTTTTCCTTCAACTGTAACGCCAGAAAATGCAACTAATGCGCCTTCTAATTTGTGACCACCTCGAGAGACAAAATCATCTCGATCTCCTGAAATAGTGATTGAGGTTTCGGCATCTACCTGGGTTGCCGGTTTTGTTGCAGGAATTCCATTAACCAGAACAGATCTCTTTTCAATCAGATCCGCTGCCTGTTCACGCGAACGCGCGAGCTCTCTGCGTACGAGCTCGGCATCCAATCGTGTCTTCATGGTTTAAATTAATTACAGACCATCAATAGATGACAAGGCTTGATTGAGCTTCTGGTGCAACGCTTCAAAGCGCTGAGCATGGTCGCCAACTTCCATTGCATCGATCTCTTGGAGCTCATTGCGAAGCTCTTCAACAAAGCTTTCACCATTGAATTGATCATGAGTGTTGTTTGAGTTTTCCATTTACTTGCTCACCTTCTTGGCCGCGCTCTTCTTAACTACCTTCTTAGCGCTCTTCTTTACAGCACTCTTCTTCGTAGCTGACTTAGTTGCACCCGTTGTACTTGCACGCTTCTTAGTTGAAGAGGTGGCAGCTCTTTTTGTAGCCCCACCTTTTTTCAATGCAGCAACCTCTTGCTTGAGCGCTTCGAACTCACCGCGCTTAACAAAACCCATCTTTGAAACAGAGCGCTCAACCTCATCTTCGATCTTGACCTTGATAGCTTCGCCGCCCTCTTTAAGCCAAATGTTCACAGATTGGGCAACCTCGGATCCAGACTTATTGCCTAGCTGGACATTCTCGATGAGAGATTTGATCGTTGCTTTAATGTCATTGTTCTTGCTCATGCCATAAGCCTACCTAAATTCGGGAAATCTCGACCGCTTCAACCTGCCAACGACTTGCAAGACCTGTGGGTGCGCTCCAAAAACGTCGATGAATCGAGCCTGAGACCTCAACCCACTCCTCGGCCTTGAGAGTTAACGCTGTTCTGCGGGCCTTAGAACTCCACGCACCAATATCCAAGGTATCAACACCTGTTGTTTTCTCTCGGGTAACAATCAATCTGAATTCAACCACTTTGTCACCGCTAGGCAACTCTTTTTCAATCGCCTCACGTGAAACGCGTCCACGCAAAACTACATCGTTGAGAGAGTAATCCTCTTCGATCGCAGATTGATCTTCCTTCTTTTTTCTTGTCGCTATTTTGTTGCTCATAGGGCGCCCCTTTCAAATTTGAAAGGTGGACGGTATGGAATAGCTGTGACGAAAAAACCACTTGGAAAAGAGGTTGTGGGTAACTACTGTGCAGCTCTCTCAGCGGCATCGGTGAACTCATCAACATCTAATTCAGCGCACTTACCAAACCATTCACGCGCCTCATCTTTGCGACCAGCAGCATCTAGGGCATCTGCATATGCGTAACGTAGTCGTAGCGCCCATTCATCGGTTTCATTGTTGAGCTCTTTGCAGGTCAATGTCACAACCGCTGCATCAAACTCACCTAGGTCGCGACGTGCTCCTGCCGCAACGATTCTCATCTCAATCTCTTCTGGCTTAGCCAATCGCTTAACCTCTGGAGAACCAGCCAAATTCAATGCTTTTAGTGGGTTTCCTAGACCTCGTTCGCAATCTGCCATTACAGGAAGTGATGAGACATCTCCTGAAATGCGATTCGCAGCACGCAACTCTTTTAGAGCGATCTCATAATGTCCAGCGCGATAAGCAGCGTAACCCGCTGATTCGCGAACAACCGCTAGACGGCCCGCATGGTGTGCAGCTGCAACTCCATGTTTATGGGCTAATTGTGGATCTGTGTCTTGATAGAGATTAATACACACTAAATGTCGAGCAACTACCTTTGCATTTTCAGCAGAAAGACTGAGCAGCTCTGCACGAACAGATTTTTCTAACTCTTCACCAGTGACATCTTCAGGAATATCTGGTTCGAAAATACGTGGACGCAAACGAGATTGATCTCGCTCCATTGGCGCAGGACGTGCTCCACGTGGATCTGAACCATCACGTGTCTGGCGTGGTGCACCTGCACGAGATGATGAACCACCACGTGCCGGAAGATCTTCACGACGACGCTGCGAGTTTGGTCCAGATGGTTTGCGTGGCGCATCTCCAGATGGACGGCGCTCACCGGAGCGAGCTGGACGCTCCCCTGGCTTTAAATTTTGAACTGGACGTGAAGGACGGGATGGGCGTTGTTCTCTATTGTCCATCGTTTCTCTCTCCTTCACGCTTTTTAATTGTTTGATGATCTCTTACTTGTTTCAATGTAAAACAGCTTCTTTATTCTAGGGAAATAAA
>CAYNYE010000045.1:0-6923 GCA_964401345.1 uncultured Candidatus Planktophila sp. | reverse complement strand
TTGGACATATTCACGCTGTGGATGGAATTTCATTTGAAATCGCTGCAGGTGAAACACTAGGTCTTGTAGGTGAATCTGGTTGTGGTAAATCAACAACCGCACGTCTCATTTTGCGTTTGCTTGATCCAACTGCAGGCGAAATCTTCTTTGATGGCAAGGAAATCCATGCAATGACCCGCGAAGAAATTCGTGCCGTTCGCAAGGATATGCAGATTGTTTTCCAGGATCCATACGCATCATTGAATCCACGTATGACTGTGCGTCAGATCGTTGCTGAGCCACTGATCGTTCATGGGATGGCAAAGGATGATTCAGATCCACGAGTCGATGAAATGATCGAGCTCTGTGGGCTTTCACGTGAGTTCGGAAACCGTTACCCGCATGAGTTTTCAGGCGGTCAGCGCCAGCGCGTTGGTATCGCACGTGCATTGGTTACACGTCCAAAGCTTGTTGTGCTGGATGAGCCAGTTTCAGCACTGGATGTATCGGTTCAGGCACAGATTCTTAACTTGCTTGATGATCTGCGCGAAAGGTTTGGCTTTAGCTATCTGTTTGTCGCTCACGATCTATCTGTGGTTTCACATATTTCTGCTCGCGTAGCTGTTATGTACCTTGGCAAGATAGTAGAAATCGGAACTCGTGAAGAGATTTTCAATAATCCAAAGCACCCTTACACAAAGGCGTTGATCTCTGCGGTTCCTCTAGCCAATCCAAAGCAGGAGCGTATTCGTAAGACCTCTCGAATTGTTTTGACTGGTGATGTTCCAAGCCCAGCTAACCCACCTTCAGGTTGCCGATTCCGTACTCGTTGTTGGAAAGCACAAGAAGCGTGTGCAACTACTGAGCCAGCATTGATCACACTTGGTAAGCAGCAAGTTGCTTGCCACTTTCCCGAATAAAAGTTGTTAGCCCTTATTTAATAACCCTGTAAGTCGCAAGGGTTGAATCGCTGGCGTAGGCAATTCGAACCCCAGCTTTTTGAGTTGTCGCTAATCCAGAAACAATCGCTTCGGTTAGAACCTCACCTGGTGCAACAACTGCGACACCTGGGGGATATGGCGCGATCAAATCGGCGCTGACTCTGCCAATCGCCTTATCAGCAGAAACATATTCGGTATCTGCAAAATATGCATCGCGCATTGATACTGCAACTGTTGGAACAATCGACCAGCTAAGTGAGGTTTGAGTTGCTCTTGGTGAGCCTTGTAGTGATTTAAGAATTGGCACCAAGGCTTGAGCAAGTTGTGCAAAATCATCTGCGTTGTCAGCAAGGGTGGCAAGGAAAACGATGGTGTCTCGGTCAGCCATTTCAACACGGATATTGGCTTTCTGAAGCTCTTTTTCCACATCTATGCCAGACAGGCCTAGAACGTTTGCGCGCAAGACAATCTTTACTGGGTCAAAGCGACCAGCAGCAAACTGTTCAGGGTTAAGGAAGATCTCAGAATCAAAATGTGATTGAACCTCTCGCTTGAACTCCTTCACATGCTGCACAAGATCACCAGTTAATTGGTCACCACGTGTTTGAAGCAATGCACGGCACCCATCAATAGATGCAAGCGGTGCTCCAGCAGGAGATGTCGTGTGAGTTGTTTCGAAGCTCTGTTCGATTCGTGCAAGGTTGAGGTACTTGCCTTGGGCAAGTAACAACGCAGAAGCGCTATATCCAGGTAGTGCTTTATGGACACTAGTAATTAATGCATCCGCACCTAATTGCATAACGTGCTGAGGAATCTGTGAGTTAAAACCAAAGTGCCCACCCCATGCCGCATCGATAATCACCGGAATGGAGTTCTCGTGGGCTTTAGAAATCAACGCCGGTAGCTCAGAGATGGTTCCGAGGTAACCAGGTTCGGTAAGTAACAAAGCAATTGGCTTCTGATCCAACACACGTTCAAGTTCTGAAACTGGAATCCCAGTTGGCACACCTGTTGCTTCATCGATCTGCGGTGTTAACCAGATTGGCTCCAACCCAGTAAGCACAAGTGCACTGAGAACAGAACGGTGAGCGGTCCGGGTAACAGCAACCTTGTCTCCAGGTTTTCCAAGCGCCAAAATGATCGCTTGATTTGCATGAGTCGAACCACCCGTTGAGAAGCGAGCATAATCTGCACCCCATAGTGATGCGGCTAACTCTTCTGCTTTCTTAAGGGTTCCTTCAGTAAGTTTTATCTCATCTAAACCACCATAAAGCGGTGTATCTGAGTCAACCACCGCTCCTAGACCTTGATCCAACCGGTGTGCTTTTTGTTTGTGCCCCGGAATTGTGAAAGCTGTGCGCTGAGTTTCGAAGTAGGACAAATATGCATCCAGCAATGGCGCGCTATCTCTTAACCGTGAGTTCATCTTCTAAGCCTAACTTCTCGGCTCGCGAGTGCGAAATGATGGCTTAGACTTTACCCATGACAACACTTACCGCATTGACTCAAGAGCGTCGGTTGGTTACCGCTATTCCGGGACCAAAATCTCTCGAGGCGCTACAGCGCCGCAGTGAGGCGACATCTGGGGGACTAGGAATGGCGATCCCAGTCGTCATTGAGCGCGCAAGTGATGCAATCCTTTTGGATATTGATGGCAACCAGATCATTGATCTTGGCTCAGGTATCGGTGTAACAAACGTTGGTAACGCCGCACAGCGTGTGGTTGATCGCGTGATTGATCAGGTTCAAGCATTTACCCATACATGTTTCACCGTTGCCCCATATATGGGTTACATCGAAGTGTGTGAAAAGCTCAACGCGATGACACCAGGAACATTTAAGAAGAAGTCTTTGCTTGTTAACTCTGGTGCCGAAGCGGTTGAGAACGCAGTCAAGATCGCGCGCCATTACACAAAGCGTCAGGCGATTGTTGTTTTTGAACATAGCTACCACGGTCGCACCAACTTAACTATGGCGTTAACCGCAAAGAACATGCCATACAAAGAAGGCTTTGGCCCATTTGCTCCAGAGATTTATCGCGTTCCAATGCCTTACTCATTCCACTGGATAGGCAACCAAGCGACAATCACTGAAGATGCGATCGAAATGATCACTCATAAGATTGAAAAAGAGATTGGCGCACATAACGTTGCGGCAATCTTGATCGAACCAATTCAAGGTGAAGGTGGATTTATCGTTCCACCAACCGGTTTCTTGCCAGCACTTTCAAAGTACGCAACTGACAACGGAATCATCTTCATCGCAGATGAGGTACAGACAGGATTTGCACGCACAGGAAACATGTTTGCTGTAGAGCATGAAAATGTAGTGCCAGACATGGTTGTAACAGCTAAGGGAATTGCAGGCGGACTACCTCTTGCAGGTGTAACTGGCCGCGCAGAAATCATGGATTCAGTTCACGTTGCTGGGCTTGGTGGAACATACGGTGGAAACCCAATTGCTTGTGCTGCGGCACTTGGCGCAATTGAAACCATGGAAGAGGAAAACCTTGTTGCTCGCGCAAACCACATCGGTCAGATCCTTGGCGATGCGCTTCGTGCGTTGCAAGCTAAGTACCCAGTTATTGGTGAGGTACGTGGCCGTGGTGCAATGCAGGCGATTGAACTTGTTGAGCCAGGCACCAAGGTTCCAAATACAGCAGCGATGAACGCGGTTGTTAAGTATTGCCAGAGCAAAGGTGTTCTAATCCTTACCGCTGGAACATACTCAAACGTTGTTCGCTTCTTGCCACCAATTGTTATTACAGATGAACTTCTCAAGGATGCACTGAGCGTTCTTGATGAAGCCTTCGCTTCTCTCTAAATCCCTGACGCGTGACCTTCGCAACGAGGGTCTGATCCAAACGCAAAGGTGCCGTTAGAAAGAACTTCCATCATTTGGACCGCTGAGCCATGACCCCATGCAGCTAGCGGTAGAACTTCGTGGCCTTTAGCGCGCAGTTGATCTAGGACTTCAGGTGAAACTCGGTTCTCAACCTGCAATACACCAGCACCCTTTTCTTCTTCAGAGCTTTGCCCCGCGGCGTTGAGATGTTGCCAGCGAGGAGCTTCGGTTGCTTCCTGCACATTCATCTTTAAATCAATCATGTTTGTAATCAATTGATGATTTGTTTGAACCTGGATATTTGCTCCAGGTGTTCCGCCAACTAGGTACAAAGACCCATCGGGATTGACCGCGGTAAATGCATTCAAAGTGTGCGCGGGACGCTTACCCGGCGCGATGATATTGGGAGATTGTGGGTCTAGGGAAAATCCAGTTAAACGGTTGTTCAAGATGATTCCGGTTTCAGGAATTACCCACGAACTGCCAAAACCATGGAATACCGATTGGATCCAAGAGACCGCATTGCCTTCAGCATCTGCCACTAAAAAGTAAGTTGTATCGCTGCCTTCGCTAACAGGTGCAATTTCGCCGCCTGCAGAATCCATTGAAATCTGTGCCACACGTTGATCGATATGTGCTTTAGAAAGAATTCTCTCGGTGTTGACCTCAATAAACTCAGGGTCGCCAAGAATCGCATTGCGGTCAGCAAAGCTAATCTTCTTTGATTCTGCACCAATGTGAATTCGATCAGCCTCTGATAGTGAAGCAAAATCAAAACGTTCGGTGAGTAAAAGCTCTTCCATCAAGATCATTCCCTGGGTTGGGGGAGGCTGTCCATAAATTGTGATGTCGCGATACTTCACTGATAACGGAGCCAGAACTCGTGTTGTGTGATTCTTTATGTCTTCAGCGCTGAACCAACCTTCGGAACCCGTCACTAATTGCTGAGCAATTCGCCCTTCATAAAAAGCTGCTCGTCCACATTCTGATATCTCACGCAGCGAACGGGCTAAATTCTTTTGAACAACGATTTCGCCAACTTCAACATTGACATCAATTCCCATATCTTTAAAGAGCGATGTTTCTGGAGCCAATTTCAAATGTCCCGCGATTCGCCGTACAAAACCTGTGTTTGCTGGGAAACCATTTTCCGCATAATCAATTGCCTGAGCCAACAAGGTTGCCATCGGCAACTTTCCATATTGCTCATGCGCCGCAAACCAGGTTGAAACTAAACCAGGAACAGTTCCAGATTTGTACCCATGCATTGGGATTCCATCTTTGTAATTTTCTGGAGTCGCAGCGTGTGAACCTTCTCCGCTACCGTTGAACGCAAGATTGGTTTTGCTCGCGGCATGATGCGTTACCAAGAAAGCATCCCCACCCAAATGTGAAGCACCAGGTTCGACTACACAGATCACGGCGCTCAGTGCGATCGCCGCATCAATGAAAGAACCACCCTGCTTGAGGATGGTGATTGCAGCACTTACCGCCAAAGGCTGGCTCGCAGCCGCCCCACCGTTTCGGGCATAAACAACGCTTCTACCTGTTTGCATTCGTGAACTGTGGCCTATCTACACGCTGAGCACAAGATGAAAACGGGGTTCAGGCCGTGTTCAATTTGCACACAGATTTCTCCCAACCTAGTATTTGCTCACGTTAAGGGGAGTACCTCGTTCGGCATCTTCGTCAATACGGATAGAAATTATCCCGGAGCTGCGACCGGATGGCTTATTGAAGCCGATGGTTGAGGGAGACCTTGGCACCAGGCCCCTTTAACGAAATAGGTGAAAAAATGGATGTATCGCTTTTGACGTGGGCACTCGTAGTGGGTGCAATTCTTGCTTTAATCGTTGTCGATTTACTGACCGTTAGTCGTAAACCACACGATGTCATGTTTAAAGAAGCGGCAATTTGGTCAGTTTTCTATATTGGTGTTGCTGTCGCATTCGGTGTGTGGGTCTGGCAAACAGCTGGATCACAATTCGGAACCGAATACTTTGCTGCTTACCTAGTTGAGAAGTCGCTGTCAGTCGACAATCTCTTTGTCTTCATCATTATTTTGGCTCAGTTTGCTGTGCCTTCCATTTACCACCAACGCGTATTGATGTTCGGCGTGATTCTTGCGCTTGTATTGCGTGCAATCTTTATCGCAGTCGGAGCAGCGGCGCTCGCAGCATTTAGCTTCACCTTCGTAATCTTTGGTGCCATCTTGATCTGGACCGGTATTGGGCTCTTTAAGCACTGGGATGAGGATCCTTCACCTGAAGACAATAAGCTGGTCAAGGCGGTTAGAAAGCGCATCGCCATGACTGACGAATACGACGGGTCGAAGATCTTTACTCGTGTCAACGGTAAGCGCATCGCAACTCCAATGTTCTTGGTGATGATTGCAATCGCATCTACAGACCTGTTATTTGCACTTGATTCAATCCCAGCAACATTTGGTGTGACTCAAGAGCCATTCCTTGTTTTTGCAGCAAACGCCTTTGCGCTACTTGGTTTACGCGCGCTGTACTTCTTACTCAAGGGACTGCTAGACAAGTTGATTTACCTATCTCTAGGTCTTTCAATTATCTTGATGTTCATCGGCGTGAAGCTGGTAATGGTGTACTTGCACGAGATTTGGTACGAAGTGCCTAAGATCCCAACCCTTGTTAGCTTGGCAGTTATTGCGGTTATCTTGATAGTTTCAACTGTCGCAAGCCTCATTAAGTCCAAGAAGGATCCTGAGGCCATTGCGCATGCAGGACGAATAACCGCACCTGACGAGGAAAAATAATTTCCCTCAGGTAGTTATTCGCTCTATCCTTATAACCAGAAGAGTCGCCCGGATCACCGCGTTGCAGTAATGCACCGAGGAAAGTCCGGACTTCGCAGAGCAAGGCGGTGGGTAACTCCCACCCGGAGCAATCCGCGGGAACAGTGCAACAGAAAGTAAACCGCCAACGAAAGTTGGTAAGGGTGAAACGGTGGTGTAAGAGACCACCAGTAATTGCAGTAATGCAGTTAGCTATGTAAACCCCGCCTGAAGCAAGACCACGCAGTTGGCGTTTGAGAGCTGCTCGCTCGAGTCAACGGGTAGGTTGCTTGAATCTGTAAGCAATTACAGATCTAGATGGATGGTGATCCCTCGCAAGAGGACAGGATCCGGCTTAT
>CAYNYE010000044.1:0-7090 GCA_964401345.1 uncultured Candidatus Planktophila sp. | reverse complement strand
GAGCAGGCCTCTCTAGCTCAGTGGTAGAGCAGCGCACTTGTAATGCGCAGGTCGTCAGTTCAATCCTGACGGGGGGCTCCAGTACTACCTTTCCACGAGGGGAGTAACAGTGAATAACAACTCTTTCCCTCATGATTCATTTGCAGCTGAACTTTCCGCAAATGAGGAATACATCAAAACCTTCAAATACTCAGGCCTAACAGGTGTTGCTCAAAAGGGTTTAGCGATTGTTACCTGCATGGATTCACGCATTAATCCTTTATCAATCATGGGAATGCAATCAGGCGATGCAAAGATTTTGCGCAACGCAGGTGCTCGCGTGACCGAGGATGTTTTGAGAACTCTTGTTCTTGCTACCTATTTGTTAGGTGTTAAGAAGATTCTTGTAATGCCACACACAAATTGTCGTATGGCATCTGCCGAAGAAGCAGATATTCATGAACATATTCAAAATGAGTTTGGTGTTGATACTCGCAGCCTTGAATTTAGAACTGTGAAGGATCAAGAAAAAGCACTCGCCCTCGATGTCAGCAGAATCCGCGCATTCCCATTCTTAAACAAGGATGTTGTTGTTGGCGGAGCGATTTACGATGTTACGACAGGAAAAATTACTCCGGTTGATTGCTAACTGGATTTGTTCTACGAATTGGCATTCTTGTAATTGGATAACTTAAATCCTCAAGAAATTCAGTAATAATCAAATTAACAAGACCAGGTTTCTCTTTGGGCAAGATGTGTGAAGTGCCAGGAACAATCGCGAGTTGACCCAGAGGGAGTGCCTCAAATAGCTCGATAGTGTGGGCATGGCGGATGACATCATCATCACCAGCCATAACCAGCACGGGACACTCAATTTTCGCAAGGTCCGACAAAGGTATTTCCGGTTCGCTTTCCCACATAGTTCGGAAGTGTTGATGGATGCGATCCAAAGTGTCAGGAGAATCAGGTGAGTAGATTGCATACTCTGCGCGGTCTTCGTCGCTAATAGGACCCATTTCAAAAGAATCTACCGTCCCGTTGAAATGGAAATTTGCACCGATCGCAACAAGGGATTTCACTAGATCGGGACGTTGAATTGCGATAAATAAACCGATGATGCCGCCATCGCTCCAGCCAATAATGTGGGCAGGCTCTTTAACAACGGTTTCAAGATATGCAATCGCTTCACGCACTTGGTATTTAAAGTTAATACTTTCTTGGCGATAAGCGGTGAAGCCGTGTGATGAACGATCGTAAGCGAATACATGGTAATCCTCTAGCGAGGGAACAATGTTGGCAGCCCAATGAGCAGTTTGACTCAATCCTCCATGTAACAAAACAACCGCTTCGCCATCATTCTCCCATTCGTAACAGTAGAGATCATGGCCATCAACCTTTAGATACTCTGGCATTACAAGGAATCCATGATGTGTCGATTACCGCGGTCAAAGGTCAAATAATTCCAAGTCCAGTCAGCCATGGTTCCGATTTTATTACGACCACCTAATAGGTAGAACAAGTGCAACCATAACCATGCATACCAAGCAGGAATTCCAACCATGCGAAGTTGTTTAACTTCAACAATCGCTTTGTGACGACCGATTGTGGCCATCGAACCTTTATCGATGTACTTAAATGGCTTTAGCTCTTGTCCTACAACTAAACTCTTGATCTGCTTTGCAATGTGGCGACCTTGTTGCATCGCAACTGGTGCAACCATTGGCAACATACGGCCGTTTTCTCCAACCAGGCCAGCGATATCTCCAATCGCAAAGATGTGTGGGTAATGCTTTACCTGCAACGATTGTTCGACATCAATACGAGTATTCACCAATGGAAGGTTTAATAACGCGCCAGCAGGTTCCCCTTGAACTCCTGCTGCCCAGATTGTGACCTCTGATGGAATGCTGGTTCCATCTTTGATCTCAATTTTGCGTGGCTTGATCTCTTTAACCGCGGTATTTAAGTGAACAGTGACGCCCAGCTTTTCCAAGTCTTTCTTTGCACGATCTGAAAGTTTTTGAGAAAACATCGGAAGAATTCGTGGGCCCGCTTCGATTAGATTAATTTTGATGTGCGCAGCGGCATGTGCCTGATCATTTTTCAAAGGTCCACGCACTAGCTCGGCAAAAGCTCCAGCCATTTCGACACCTGTCGGTCCGCCACCAACAACTGATATTGAGAAGATGGTGTCATCTTCGAAGCGGCACAGATCTTCGAAGCGACGTAAAACTTCAGCACGGATAGTGAGCGCTTCATTAACGCTCTTCATTCCTAGTGCGTGTTCGGTGACCCCTGGAACCCCAAAATCAGCGGTTGCAGATCCAAGAGCAACAACTAGGTAATCAAACTCTAGAACTTCGCTGCTATCTAACTTAATAGTTTTGTTTTTGTGATCTACCGAAATTGGTGAGCCCATTCGAAATTGAATTCCAGTTTTGCGCAAGGCTCCGCGAATTGGGTGTGCAACGTGATCTGCCGCTAATCCTGCAGTGGATACCTGATACAACAACGGTAAGAAGGTCTGAAAGTTGTGACGATCAACCAAGGTCACATGAGCATCATCAGCCATTGCACGTGCTGCCGTTAGGCCGCCGAAACCGGCACCCAGAATTACTACGCGTGGCTTCTGGGGTGTCTTTTGCATGGGTTAAGTCTAGGCTTCACAGCATGAACCCGCCTATTCGACACCGTAAGTACCTGGTCACAGGGGCATCTGGTTATGTTGGTGGTCGCTTAGTCCGTGCATTAGTTGATGATAAAGATGATGTACGAATTTTAGTGCGCGATAAAAACAAGATCATGGGTCAACCATGGGCAACACAAGTTGATATCTGCGAAGGTAGCGCTGAAAACTTTGAAGATTTACAGCGTGCATTAGCTGGAGTTCATACCGCTTTTTACTTATTGCACTCAATCAACTTAGGTCCACACTTTGATGAGATCGAAAGCGAGATGGCTCGCAACTTTGCAAAAGCCGCTGAACTCGCCGGCGTATCGCAAATCATTTACTTAGGCGGAATCGCTAACGATGCAAATATCAGTAAGCACCTTGCATCCCGCGAAATGACAGGAAAATCCTTAGCAACAACATCGGTTGCAGTTCTTGAGCTTCGTGCCGGAATCATTATCGGTTCAGGCTCGGCAAGTTTTGAAATGTTGCGTCACTTAACCCACCGTTTGCCGATCATGACAACACCTAAGTGGGTTATGAATAAAACCCACCCAATCGCAATCCGCGATGTTTTGTACTACCTCAAAGCTGCTGCACGATTAGATCAGCCAGTTAACAAAGTCTTTGATATTGGCGGCCCAGAGGTTTTGTCTTATGCAGACATGATGCAAAAGTTTGCCAAGTTATCGGGATTAAAGAAGCGCTGGATTATCAAGGTTCCAGTTTTGACTCCAGGGCTATCAAGTTTGTGGATCGGTTTAGTAACACCGGTACCAACCGCGTTGGCGCGACCATTGGTTGGTTCGCTAATTAGCGAAGTTGTTGCAGATCCTGCAAAAAGTATTGATGCCTTAATTCCAAAGCCAGCTGAAGGCTTAATCGATGTTGAAAATGCAATTCAGTTAGCGCTCTCAAAGATCACAACCCACACCGTTGAAACTCGTTGGTCTGATGCGACGATGCCAACTGCGCCGTGGCAAAAGGCTCAAGGAGACCCTGATTGGGCTGGAGAAATGGTGTTGCGTGATCGCCGTGAACGCATCACCGATGTTCCAGCAGAAAAGGTGTGGCGTCAGGTTGAACGTATCGGTGGAGAAAATGGTTGGTTTGGTTCAGATATTTTGTGGTGGGCACGCGGAGTCTTGGATCGTTTCTTAGTTGGCGGTGTTGGTTTACGTCGCGGGCGTCGTGATCCTGATTTCTTACGTGTCGGAGAAAGTTTAGATTTCTGGCGAGTAGAAGAGTTAGAACCTGGTCGCAGATTAAAGCTGTACGCCGAAATGGTGTTGCCCGGTAAAGCGTGGCTTGAATTTACAGTTACTCGTGAAAATGGAAAGACCAAGATTGTGCAAGAGGCGACATTTACTCCACGTGGTTTAGGTGGACAGCTATATTGGTACGCGGTTTCACCATTTCACTTATTTGTTTTTCCAACAATGTTAAGAAACATCGTAAAGAAAGCTAAGAAGGATGCATGAGTTCACACCTGAAGTAGAAGCACTTGCTGCTGAAATTTTGAAGTACAGCCTTGAACGTTTAAAGGATGATCCACCACTAGATGGTCCACGTTCTGCCGAAGATCTTTTCAGCGAGGTCGGAAACACAATCACCGCTAAGGGTTTAGGCGGACATGAAGCGCTTCAAGTATTTACAAATGTTTTAGCTAAAGCATGTATCTCCACGGATCACCCACGTAACTTGGCTTTCATCCCATCTGCACCCAGCGAATACGCAAACCTTTTCGATCTCGTTGTTGGTGCAAGTGCGCTATATGGTGGATCGTGGCAAGAAGGAGCTGGCGCAGTCTTTGCCGAAAACCAAGCGATTCAATGGCTGATTGATTTAGCAGGACTTCCTGCATCTGCTGGTGGCGTATTTGTTCAAGGCGGAACCATTGGAAACTTGTCAGCGTTGGTGGTTGCACGTGCTGAAGCCCGTAAAAAGCACACTCCAGCCGGGCGTTGGGTAATTGCCTGCAGCGCTGAAGCGCACTCATCAATCGCCTCTGCCGCCAATGTTATGGATGTAGATATTCTCAAAGTTCCAGTTGATGCAAAGGGGAAGTTGCAAGGAAGCGCGGTTGCCGAAGCAATTGATCACTTACATGCAACAACCACCAACCGAGTCTTTGCCGTAGTTGCAACATCAGGTACAACAAACCTAGGAATCATCGATGACCTGAAAGGTGTAGGAAAAGCTGCAAAGGATCGCGACATCTGGTTCCATGTTGATGGCGCTTATGGATTAGCTGCGTTATGCGCACCATCGGTTCGCTCTGATTTTGATGGCGTAGAAAATGCGGACTCATTTATTGTTGATCCACACAAGTGGTTGTTCGCACCATTTGATGCCTGCGCACTTGTGTACCGCAATCCCGAATTAGCTAAGCAAGCTCATTCACAGCATGCTTCTTATCTCGATACTTTAAAAGATGATCAATGGTCTCCATCTGATTATGCAATTAACTTAACTCGCAGAACTCGTGGCTTGCCATTCTGGTTCTCATTAGCTGCACACGGAACCGAAGCGTATACAGAAGCGATGGAACAAACATTGACAGTTGCTAAAGAGGCTGCTGAATTAGTGCGCAACCATCCCAACTTGGATTTGCTCTGCGAACCAGAGCTCTCAATCGTTGCCTTCACTCGTAAGGGATGGGCTGCTGCCGATTATCAAAAATGGAGCGATCAGCTTCTTGAAGATCAGGTTGGATTTATCCCGCCCTCATCCCATAACGGCCAACCGATTTTGCGCTTTGCAATCGTCAATCCATGGACCAAAGTCAGCGATATTCAGCTGATTTTGGAGAGGCTGTAAATCCCACAAATCACGTCCTGTCTGACATAGGATTTCGCCCATGTCCGCACAAGAAGAGTCAGCGATCAATACTGGCCTCAGCGACCTCGAAGTTCGTATCCTGGATTTTGAAGGCAATTGGTGGCGTTACGCCGGCGCTAAAGAGGCTGCAATCAAAGAGCTATTTGATGTAACCGCACCTCGTTACTACCAACTTTTAAATGATCTGATTGACCGCGACGACGCCCTAGCTGCCTCACCGATGCTAGTTAAGCGCCTTCGCCGCCTGCGTGAGGCCCGTATGGCCACACGTGTAGCTCGCTAAGCCTGCCCAACCTCCCACGTTTTGCGCCTCGGAAATAAAGGCTCTAGATTTGGCGTTAGCACTCTCGGGGTGCGAGTGATAAAGCCCCCCGCCTAACGAAGTACTAACACAAGGAGCACAACTCATGGCAAAGCAGATTGCCTTTAATGAAGAAGCACGTCGCGGTCTAGAGCGCGGCATGAATATCTTGGCTGATGCGGTCAAGGTAACCCTTGGACCTCGTGGACGTAACGTCGTTCTCGAGAAGAAGTGGGGCGCCCCAACAATTACTAATGATGGCGTTTCCATTGCGAAGGAAATTGAACTTGATGATCCATGGGAAAAGATCGGCGCAGAGCTAGTAAAGGAAGTTGCTAAGAAGACTGATGATGTTGCCGGTGACGGAACAACAACTGCAACTGTTCTAGCTCAAGCACTTGTACGTGAAGGTCTACGTAACGTTGCTGCGGGATCAAACCCAATGGCGCTAAAGCGCGGAATTGAAAAGGCTGTCGCTGAAATCGTTGCTGAGCTTCTCTCAATGGCTAAGGCTGTTGACTCAAAGGAGCAGATCGCTGCAACCGCATCTATCTCTGCAGCAGATGCAACTATCGGCGAGATGATCGCTGAAGCGATGGACAAGGTTGGAAAAGAAGGCGTAATCACCGTAGAAGAGTCAAACACTTTTGGTCTCGAGCTGGAGCTCACCGAAGGTATGCGTTTCGACAAGGGTTACATCTCTCCATACTTTGTAACTGATCAGGATCGCATGGAAGTTGTTCTTGAAGATGCATACGTATTGATCGCTAACTCAAAGATTGCAAACATCAAGGATCTAGTTCCAGTACTTGAAAAGGTAATGCAATCAGGTAAGCCACTATTGATCATCGCTGAAGATGTAGAGGGCGAAGCGCTCGCAACCTTGGTAGTTAACAAGATTCGCGGAACATTCCGCTCAGCCGCAGTAAAGGCACCTGGCTTTGGAGATCGTCGTAAGGCGATGCTTCAGGACATTGCAATTCTTACTGGTGCAACTGTTATCTCAGAGGAAGTTGGTCTTCGTCTAGAAGCTGCAGAGCTTGATCTTTTGGGTAAGGCTCGCAAGGTTGTAATCAGCAAGGATGAGACAACAATCGTTGAAGGTGCTGGCGATGAGGCTCAGATCAAGGGTCGCGTACAGCAGATCCGTAACGAGATCGAGAGCTCAGATTCAGATTACGATCGCGAGAAGCTACAAGAGCGTCTTGCAAAGCTTGCAGGTGGCGTAGCTGTTATCAAGGCGGGAGCTGCAACTGAGGTAGAGCTCAAGGAGCGCAAGCACCGCATTGAAGATGCAG
>CAYNYE010000043.1:0-7161 GCA_964401345.1 uncultured Candidatus Planktophila sp. | reverse complement strand
TTGGAGTCTGCCGGCGTCGATGTGATGTTTGGACTTCCAGGTGGTGCGATTCTTCCTGCATACGATCCAATCTTCGATAGCAAGATTCGCCACATCTTGGTTCGCCACGAACAAGGCGCAGGACATGCAGCAACTGGTTATGCCCAAGTTACTGGTCGTGTGGGTGTCTGTATTGCAACTTCAGGACCAGGCGCAACAAATCTTGTAACGCCGCTTGCAGATGCAGCAATGGACTCGGTCCCACTTGTAGCAATCACAGGACAAGTTCCATCCGTTGCAATTGGTACTGACGCATTCCAGGAAGCCGATATTCGTGGAATCACAATGCCATTTACCAAGCACAACTACCTTGTGACAGACCCAAAAGATATTCCACGCGCAATTGCAGAAGCTTTTTACATCGCAGGATCCGGTCGTCCAGGTCCAGTTTTGGTAGATATTGCAAAGGATGCGCTTCAAAAGGAAACTGATTTTGTGTGGCCGAAGGAGTTGTCACTTCCTGGTTACCACCCACAGCTCGAGCCTGAAAATCAATTCATCAAAGATGCCGCAGCACTCATTGCTCAATCATCAAAACCAGTTTTCTATGTTGGTGGCGGAGTTATCAAAGCAAATGCATCAAAGGAGTTAATGCAGCTTGCCGAACTAGTTGGCGCACCAGTTGTTACAACTTTGATGGCATTGGGTGCATTCCCTGATAGTCATCCACAACATCTTGGAATGCCTGGAATGCACGGAACAGTTGCGGCGGTTACATCCTTACAAAAGGCGGATCTACTCATTACCTTGGGTGCGCGTTTTGATGATCGCGTTACCGGAAAACTTTCAACCTTCGCGGTAAATGCAAAGGTTATTCACGCAGATATTGATCCAGCAGAAATTGGAAAGAATCGTTTCGCAGATGTACCTGTAGTGGGCGATTTAAAGCGCACCATTGCGGCGTTAATCCCGGCAGTAAAGGCGGAATTTGCTAAGAATCAGCCTGATTTATCGCCATGGATTGCATCAATGAACAAGCTTCGTGCGACCTATCCACTTGGCTATGAACTTCCTAAGGATGGTTCGCTGTCACCGCAGTATGTAATTGAAAGAATCAGCGCGTTAACTGGCCCTGAAGGAATTTATGTTGCAGGTGTGGGACAGCATCAAATGTGGGCCTCGCAGTTTGTAAAGTATGAAAACCCTCGCACCTGGCTGAACTCTGGTGGTTTGGGAACTATGGGCTACGCGGTTCCTGCAGCAATGGGTGCAAAGGTTGGCGCACCCGATGCAACTGTATGGGCGATCGATGGCGATGGTTGTTTCCAGATGACTAACCAAGAGTTAGTTACTTGCGCACTGAACAATATTCCAATCAAGGTTGCAATCATTAACAACGAGTCTCTCGGAATGGTTCGCCAGTGGCAGACCTTGTTCTACGAAGGTCGTTACTCAAACACAAGCCTTGATTCAAAGCGAATTCCAGATTTTGTTAAGTTGGCTGAAGCTATGGGATGCGTTGGCTTGAGTTGCGAACGCCCTGAAGATGTAGATGCAGTCATCAAGCAAGCAAATGCAATTAATGATCAACCAGTAGTTGTTGATTTCAGAGTTTTCAGAGATGCAATGGTGTGGCCAATGGTTGCAGCTGGAACATCAAATGATGACATCATGATCGCGCGTGAACTCGCGCCTGACTGGGATTCACAGGAGCTCTAATGAGTACACATACCCTTTCTGTTCTGGTTGAAAACTCACCAGGTGTTCTTGCACGTGTCGCAGGATTGTTTTCACGTCGTGCATACAACATCGATTCATTAGCTGTAGGACCGACGGAAAATCCAAATATTTCACGAATGACAATTGTCATTAATGTTGAAAGCCACTCTCTGGAACAAGTCATTCGCCAACTTGATAAGTTGATCAATGTCATCCATATCGCAGAACTAAAGCTTGATGATTCAGTCCAAGCGGAACTGCTGCTCGTTAAGATCTCGGCAACATCCAAGAATCGTTTTGATGTTGATGCAGTGCTTGAAACCTACGGTGCAACGATTGTTGACGAGGATTCAGAATCGCTGACAATCGAGGCAACAGGGGATGGCGCGAAAATCAGTGACCTACTTAACGCCCTAGAGCGATTTGGCATCCGTGAACTTGCTCAATCAGGCTTGGTAGCGATCGAACGTGGCAGTGGTTCGCTGGCAGACCGTACCCTTAGCACTCAAAGTATTCCTACCGCCGACAGCGGGCAGGCTGATTACCAAAACTAAAACCAAACAAGTACAAACAACAAAGGACGATGAGGAGAAATACCGTGGCAGCAACGATGTATCACGAAGAGGATGCTGATCTATCGATCATCCAAGGTCGCAAAGTCGCGATCATCGGTTACGGCTCACAAGGACATGCACACGCACTTAACTTGCGTGATAGCGGTGTTGATGTTCGAGTTGGTTTGAAGGATGGTTCACCATCACGCGCCAAGGCTGAAGCAGAAGGACTACGCGTCACATCTGTTGCTGAAGCGGTTAAGGAATCAACTGTCATCATGATTTTGGCGCCAGATCACCTACAGCGCCACATCTACACAGAGTCAATTCTTCCTAACCTTAAGGATGGCGATGCGCTGTTCTTCGGACATGGATTCAACATTCGTTTTGGTTACATCAAGCCATCTGCATCTGTTGATGTGTGCATGGTTGCACCAAAGGGTCCTGGTCATCTTGTTCGTCGCGAATACGCAGCGGGCCGTGGAGTTCCTGTCATCGTTGCCGTTGAGCAGGATGCAACAGGAAACGCTTGGCCATTGACACTTTCATATGCAAAGGCAATCGGCGGACTTCGCGCAGGCGGAATCCTTACAACATTTACTGAAGAGACAGAGACTGATCTATTTGGTGAGCAGTCAGTACTGTGCGGTGGAGCATCACAGCTAGTTATGTACGGTTTCGAAACTTTGACAGAAGCTGGATACCAGCCAGAGGTTGCATACTTCGAGTGCTTGCATGAACTTAAGTTGATCGTTGACCTTATGTACGAGGGTGGAATCGCAAAGCAGCGTTGGTCAGTTTCTGACACAGCTGAATTCGGTGATTATGTTTCTGGTCCACGTGTTATCGATCCACGCGTCAAGGAAAACATGAAGGCTGTTCTTGCAGATATCCAAAGCGGAGCATTTGCAAAGCGCTTCATTGATGACCAAGAGGCTGGAGCACCTGAATTTAAGTCACTTCGTGCCAAGGGCGAGACACATCCAATTGAGGCTGTTGGTCGCGAACTTCGCAAGATGTTCTCATGGATGAAGCAGTCAAAGGGCGACGATTACAAGGAAGGCAGCGCAGCGCGTGGCTAAACCTATTGTTTTAATCGCTGAAGAGCTCAGCCCTGCAACACTTGAAGCGCTAGGTCCTGATTTTGAGGTTGTTAACTGCGACGGTGCAAACCGCGAAGAACTTCTTGCAGCGCTAGCTAAAGGTGTCGATGCGGTGTTGATTCGTTCTGCAACCAAGATGGATGCAGAAGCGATTGCAGCAGCAAAGGGATTAAAGGTTATTGCTCGCGCAGGTGTTGGTCTAGATAACGTTGATATTCCTGCGGCTACTGCTGCAGGTGTCATGGTTGTTAATGCGCCAACATCAAACATTGTTTCAGCTGCCGAACTAGCGATTGCTTTGCTTATGGCATCTGCACGTTTTGTTTCACCTGCTCATGCAGCTTTGCGTAACGGTAAGTGGGCACGTTCAAAGTACACAGGTGCTGAGATATTTGAAAAGACTCTCGGAATTGTTGGCTTTGGACGTATCGGACAGTTAGTTGCACATCGCATGCAGGCATTTGGAATGGATGTTGTTGCATACGATCCATATCTACAGCCAGCACGTGCTGCACAACTCGGTGTACGTCTAGTTGAATTAGATGAGCTCCTAAAGGTTTCAGATTTCATCACAATCCACCTTCCAAAGACCAAGGAAACAGCAAACCTCATTGGCGTTGAAGCGCTCAAAAAGGTTAAGCCAACGGTTCGCATCATTAACGCCGCTCGCGGTGGAGTTCTTGATGAGGCTGCATTGTTTGATGCAATTACTGAAGGTCGAGTAGCCGGTGCAGGTCTTGATGTTTTCTCAACAGAGCCTTGTACAGATTCACCACTATTTACTTTGGATCAAGTTGTTGCGACACCTCACTTGGGTGCTTCGACAGACGAGGCTCAAGAACGTGCAGGTATTGCTGTCGCCGTTTCAGTGCGTAAAGCACTTGCCGGCGAGCTAGTTCCTGATGCGGTCAATGTGAAGGGTGGAGCGATTCACGAAGAGATTCGTCCAAGTTTGCCTTTGGTTGAAAAGATGGCGCAGATTGCAACAGCAATTGCAGGTGAAGCACCAGTAAGTATGGATCTGACCGTTAAGGGAGATATCTCTGAACACGATTCATCGATCCTTGCAACGAGCGCACTGAAGGGTGCACTACTTGGCTGCGGCTTACTCGATGTTACATATGTCAATGCTCCAGCACTTGCTGCAGAGCGTGGTGTCACATCCTCTGTTACAACAGATCCTGAAAGCCCTGAATACCGCAGCATGATTTCACTTCGCGCAGCTCTTGCCGATGGAAAGATTGTTACCGTTGATGGAACCTTGATGGGAATTCGTAAGGTAGAAAAGATCATCGCTATTGATGGATTTGATCTTGATCTTCCACCAACTGAAAACCTTTTGTTCCTTCGTTATTCAGATAAGCCAGGTGTTGTCGGAACGGTTGGTAACGCTCTTGGAAAAGCTGGTATCAATATTGCAGGAATGCAGGTTGCACGTAGTGCAGCCGGTGGAGAAGCGTTGATGGCACTTACAGTTGATTCACAAATCAGCGATGAGTTGATCACATCTGTTAAGAAGGAAACAGGAGCAGATTTAGTTCGCTCCGTAACTTTGGTGGGGTAATGACAACAATTAATTTAGCTGTAATTGCAGGCGATGGAATTGGTCCTGAGGTTGTAGGTGAAGGCCTCAAGGTTCTCGACGTTGTTGCAAAGAAGTACGGAGTTGAATTTAAAAAGACTTCATATGATCTTGGAGCAGCCTTTTGGCATCGCACCGGCGAGGTATTGCCAGATGCAACATTGGCAGATCTTGCTAAAGCAGATGTAATTTTGCTTGGTGCAGTTGGAGATCCAACTGTTCCTAGCGGAGTCTTAGAGCGCGGACTTCTGCTTAAGCTTCGTTTCGCCTTTGATCATTACATCAATCTGCGTCCAGCTCGATTAATGCCTGGTGTTACAGGACCTCTTGCTACTAAGGCACCAATTGATTTTGTCGTTGTTCGTGAAGGTACCGAAGGTCCATATGTTGGCGCTGGAGGAGTACTTGCAGAAGGTACCGATGCTGAGATCGCTACAGAAGAGAGCCTTAATACTCGTCGCGGCGCAGAGCGTGTAATTCGTGATGCCTTTGAGCGTGCTTCAAAGCGTGAACGCAAGAAGTTAACACTTGTACATAAGAACAATGTTCTGACTCGTGCAGGTGGATTGTGGACGCGCACATTTAATGAGGTTGCAAAGGAATATCCAGCGATAACAACTGATTACCTACACGTTGATGCAGCATCTATGTTCTTTGTAACAAACCCTGATCGTTTTGATGTTGTTGTAACAGATAACCTTTTCGGAGATATCTTGACCGATATTGCAGCGGCTATCTGTGGTGGCATTGGACTTGCAGCATCTGGAAATATCAATCCAACCGGAAAATTCCCATCAATGTTTGAGCCAGTACATGGTTCGGCACCAGACATTGCAGGAAAGAACTTAGCAGACCCAACTGCGACAGTAATGTCAGTTGCAATGATGTTAGATCACCTTGGGTTTTCCGATGCAGCACGCGATGTCGAAAAGGCGGTTGCGGCCGATCTGCTTTCTCGTGGCGATAAAAAGCGAAGCACTACTGAAATTGGAGATGCGCTAGCAAGCGCACTGTAATCATGAAGATCACTCTTAATCCCAACGCTAAAGATGCAGCGACGCGTGATGCGCTAGTTGCAGAAGGTGGTTTTGGTAAGTACTACACCGATCACATGGTGATGTGCGAATGGAGTGAAGCAGATGGTTGGGGTGAACCACACCTCATGCCTTATGGTCCAATTTCTTTAGATCCTGCGACCGCAGTTTTCCATTATGGCCAAGAGATCTTTGAAGGAATGAAGGCGTATCGCCAACCTGATGGATCAATCGGATTGTTTCGACCAACAGCAAACGCGAAGCGCTTTGCTAACTCTGCAAAACGTTTAGCGCTTCCTGAAATGCCGGTTGAACTATTCATGGAAACTGTCGAAGCTCTTGTTAAACAAGATGCAGGTTGGGTTCCAAACAAGGTGGGGGAGTCGTTGTATATCCGACCATTTATGATCGCAACTGAGGTCGGTTTAGGCGTACGCCCTTCAAATAAAGCCACATACCTTCTTATTGCAACACCTGCAGGTGCCTACTTTGATCCTTCAAAGGCGGTATCTGTATGGATTTCAACTGAGTATGTTCGCGCAGCTCAAGGCGGAACTGGTGAAGCGAAGTGCGGTGGAAATTACGCAGCATCGCTTGTCGCACAAAAGGCGGCAGCTAAAGAGGGTTGCGATCAAGTTGTATGGATCGATGCAAAAGAGCGAAAGTGGATTGAAGAGATGGGTGGCATGAACCTTTACTTTGTAAAGGGTAAAGGCGCAGATGCAACTGTCATCACCCCAAAGTTAACTGGAACGCTATTGCCAGGAATCACACGCGATTCGATTTTGTCAGTAGCTGCAGATCTTGGATACAAGGTTGATGAGGTAATGCTTTCTATTGATGATTGGCGAGATGGTGTTACATCTGGCGAGATCACTGAAATTTTTGCTTGTGGAACCGCTGCTGTTGTTTCACCTGTTGGCCAAGCTAAGAGCGCTATGGGTACATGGGTTACTGGCGATGGTCAGCCAGGTGTGATCACCATGCAAATCCGCAATCACTTATTAGGAATTCAGCATGGCACCATTGCAGACAAGCACAACTGGATGAGTGCGGTTAAGTAATGCCAGTGAATGATTCTTTCCATATCTACGACACAACCCTTCGCGATGGTGCACAGCAAGAGGGTTTAAATCTTTCTGTTCATGACAAGCTGAACATTGCCCGTCATTTAGATGATTTAGGTGTTG
>CAYNYE010000042.1:0-7378 GCA_964401345.1 uncultured Candidatus Planktophila sp. | reverse complement strand
AACTCGTAGTTTAGGGCTCAGGCTCAAATAAGGGAAATCCGCCCAATGAACTACACACTTGTAATTCAGGCCACAGATCAGTTGCGTTTTACGCTGAAAATCGAGCTTCCCAACAAGACTGCAAGGCCAATAAAGACCGCACCAGCCCCCGAAGCCGCTGCCAACGCACCTGCGGTGGCTGGGACTAAGAATTGGCCAAATCTATTGCCCATTAATCGGGCTGAAACTGCAAGCGCCCGCTCCCCGCTTTCAGTTTTTTGGGAAACAAGGGACATCGTTAGAGGCTGACCGACTCCAAGTGAGAAGCCAGCGATAAAAACGATTACTCCTAATGAAATCGGTGTGTGAGTAAAGGCCATTGCACCGCAGCAAACCGTTGAAATGATGGTGCTCCACCACAACAGTTGGAATGTAGAAAAACGCTGACTCAATCGGCCTAAGAAAAATCTAGAAAGCATTGTTGTTCCGGCACGTATAGCCAAAATGGCACCGATCGCATATGGAGAGAAATCATTCTCGCTACCAAATAACGGCAAGAAGACAACCAGTACATCTGCGGCAGATGAGATCGCAAGTGAAATATAAATCGCCGCCATGATTCCTGGACGCTTTACTAAATTAACCGCTGCTTTAAAGGTGCCTTCAGAATTCTGCTTGCCTTCAACTGTCGGACGTTCATTGCGCCATCTGATGACAGGCACCAACGCGATAATTGTTAGAACCACTCCAAGCAAGAAGGCGTTTGAGGTTGATTTAGGTAAAGTTCCATTGGAGCCCGCAACGATCGTCGCAATAATTGGCCCCAGCATATGCCCAACAGATGCACTGAATGTATAGAAGCCAAAGTACCTGTCATAACTTGCACGAGGTGCGCGCAATGCAACCATCGACTGTCCACCAACCATGCAGGCCAAATGTGCAAGTCCAGCTGCAGCGGTCGCGATTCCAAGGGTTACAAGATTGTTGGCGAAGATCAGCGCAGCTGATGTAACCATCATTGCTAAGGTGCCATAGATGATGAATTTGGCTTCACCTAACTTGCCCACCCACGATCCAAATTGCAATGCCAACAGAACAGGAAAAAGTGCATACAGCGCTGCAATCAATCCAATTTGTGCACTATTGGCATCAAGTTCAATCGCACGATAAGTGATCATCGGGCGAAGAACGTAAATAGTTGCTTGGGTTAGCGTCGATGAAACCAAGAGGGGCTTGGCCCAAGGAAGCAACTTATCTGCAGCCATTTACTTCTTTACTGCGAAGGTTTTCTTAAAGTTCCAAACAAGAGGCCCAATAATGACGAGGACAAGGATTCCGTAGATCACCTTTGGGAAGGTTCCATCAATCAAAATGCCCCAGTCTCCTTGGCTAATCTGTAAAGATCGCTTGAAGTAGAGCTCCGACAATGGCCCAAGAATTGCGCCAATGATCAATGGAGTAATTGGCACTCCAAATCTACGGAACAAGAATCCAACAACTCCAACTACAAGGGCGACCTGTAAATCAAAGGTTGAGTTGTTAAGTGCATAAGCACCTAACAAAGCAAAGGTTGTAATTCCTGCATACAGATAATGATTTGGAATCTTCAAAAGCAGTACCCAGAAACGAATCAAAGGAAGGTTTAGAACCAGTAGCAAGAAGTTTCCAACAAATAGCGAAGCGATTAAGCCCCATACAATTTCAGGGTTTGTCTGGAATAGCATTGGGCCTGGTTGGATGTTGAAAGATTGGAATGCAACTAAAACAACCGCTGCGGTAGCAGATGTTGGTAATCCCAAAGCAAGCATTGGAACAAGAACACCTGCGGCGTTTGCATTGTTTGCAGCCTCTGGTCCGGCAACGCCTTCAATTGCACCTTTGCCAAACTCATCCTTGTTCTTTGATAAAGCTTTTTCGACACCATATGACAAGAATGTTGGAACTTCAGATCCACCAGCTGGAATAACTCCAAGCGGGAAACCAATCGCTGTTCCACGAAGCCATGGCTTCCATGAACGCTTGAAATCTTCACGGGTCATCCATGCTTTTCCATTGACCTGCAAGACCGATGCTTGGATCATTGTGTGACGACTTGCAAGGTACAAAGTTTCACCCAATGCAAAGATCGCGACAATGACAGTAACGGTTTCGATTCCATCGATGGCGTTGAGATTTCCAAAGGTAAGGCGCAATGCGCCAGATTGAAGATCTGCGCCGATCAAGCCAATAACAAGACCAGTTGAAAGTGCGATCAATCCACGAATACGGGAGGTACCTAACAGGGTTCCAACTGTTGCAAAAGCCAAGATGATCAACGACAGATATCCGGCAGGCTGAATAGTTAAGGCAAACTCAGCTAAAACAGGTGCACCAAAGGCCAGAAGGATTGTGGCAATTAATCCTGCGACGAATGAACCAATCGCTGCGGTTGCAAGCGCTGCTCCGGCACGACCAGCCTTGGCCATCTTGTTGCCTTCGAGGGCGGTAATGACAGAGCCGCTCTCCCCCGGTGTATTGAGCAGAATCGAAGTGGTTGAACCACCATACATAGCGCCGTAAAAAATCGCGGCAAACATGATCAACGCTGAAGTTGGATTTACAGTCAACGTAATTGGAAGCAATAAACCAATTGCTAGAGCAGGGCCGATTCCTGGAAGCACTCCTACAAGTGTTCCCAGGAAAGTTCCCAAGAGACCAAACATTAAATTGGTTGGCGTGAAGACGGTTTGGAAACCATCTAGCAGCATTGCAAAATTGTTACCCATTACTTAAGGATCCCTTCAAAGAAGCCTGAAGGTAAATTGATATTTAAACCTTTACTGAAAGCGAAATACACAACACAAGCGAATACAAAACTGATCGCTAAATCTTTCCAAATTTTGCGAGATCCAAATGCGTATGCAACGCCCCAAAAGCAAACCGTTGCAGCAACAACATATCCTGCGATCTCAAGCAAAATAACATGCATGCCGATTGCGGCGGCGACAATTCCCATAGTCTTGAAGTTCAATGGAGTGTAGGGATCTCCGGGTTCATCACCATCTGGAGTTCCGTGGTTTCCGCGTAGAACATCAAGAATTAATCCCAAACCGACTAATGATGCAAATGCTGCAACCATGTACGGAAAGGTTTGTGGGCTAACGATTGAGTTGTCTTGCGGGATGTCCATACGCGATGTATCCCATGCAACAAAAATGCCAAGCAGGAAGAAGGAGCTGGCAAATGCCAGCTCCCCCTTTCCATGCTTTGAGAGCTTGTTCAGAATCAAATTAGATTCCAAGACCCTTCATAACCTTGTTGATTTCTGGAATGTGCTTCTCAAGGAAAGCCTTGAAATCAGTTCCGGCTGCGAACTCGTTGTCCCAGTTGTTCTTCTTTAGCTGTTCCTTCCATGAAGGTGAAATGTGCATGATGTCCATTACCTTAATGAAGTTGTTGTAATCAGCCTTTGGAAGATCAGCTGGAGCCATTACTCCGCGCCAGTTTCCGTATACAAGGTCGTAACCCTGCTGCTTGAAAGTCTTACCCTTGAAGCCAGCTAGTGGCTTTGCCGATGAGACTCCAAGAACACGAAGCTTTCCTGAAGAAACAAATGCGTTGAACTCAGATGATCCTGAGATACCAACCTGTGTTGAACCGCTGAGAACAGAAGTAATAACTTCTGGTCCACCAGAGAACACAACGTAGTTCAACTTAGTTGGATCGATATCTGCAGTTTGTGCAAGAAGACCGATTACCTGGTGATCAATTCCACCCTTGCTTCCGCCAGCGATTGCAACGCTATTTGGCTTAGCCTTTAGATCAGCCATGAGCTGATTAAGTGTGCGGTACTTTGAGTTTGCTGGAACAACGATTGCATCGTATTCACGAAGAACCTTTGCGATTGGTGTTGATGCAAGTAGGTTCAAAGGTGACTTGTTTGAGTAAAGTCCACCAGTCATTGCAATTCCTGTAATCAAAGCAGCTTCTGGCTTGCCTTTAATTTCCTGGAATGCACCAAGACCCACTGAACCACCAGCACCCGGCTTGAATGTTGATGAGTACTCGCCGAGTAGGCCTTCAGCCTTTAGTGTGTCGCTGATTGCGTTACTTGTTAGTGAGTATCCACCTGGGTTAGCTGGAACTGTCCAATCAATATTCTTTAGCGCTTTAACATCTTTGTACCACCACTTTGTCTGGCCCTTGTATGAACCTGTCGGTACAACCATGCATGTTAGATCTGAGCCTTCAACTCCACGACCCTTGGCAACTTTGTTTGCCTTTGCAGATGCTGCTGTGCAGTCATCGCCAATAATTGCCTTGTTAGCTGGCTTCACAGCAGCTTGTGCTGGAAGTGTTGTGCTTGCCATGACAGCAACTGCAGTTGCTGCAACAGCGAAGCGAATAAAAGAGGTCTTTCTCATCGATGAGTTCTCCAAGTTTTCCTGCCCTCGAGGGTGAGGGATGGAGAAAAACTAGTCGCTGGAGGGGGGGTTTGTAAGGAGTTTTGGGTCTCAAAAAGGTAACGAATTGCCCTAATTTACAGAAGCTCTGATACCTCAATACCAAGGCGCCCCAGCGCTTCTTTTCCGCCATCAAATGCGGTTAAGACAAATGGTTTTCCATCGGGCAGGATCGCGTAGGTATGTTCAAAGTGTGAGCCGCGGGATTTATCCGCTGAAACAACGGTCCAATCATCAGCTAAAACCTTAGTGCGCGCTGAGCCTCGGGTGATCATCGGTTCAATCGCTAAAACAAAGCCAGGGATGATCTCTGGACCATTTCCAGCTTTTCCGAAATTAAGTACATGTGGTTCTTGGTGCATCTCTGTACCAATGCCATGTCCACCGTACTCCTGCAAAATTCCATACTTGCCCTGCGAATTTGTGTACTGCTCGATTGCGTAACCAATATCGGAAAGTCTTGCACCATTCTTTCCCGCTGCAATTCCACGCCACATCGACTCTTCACAGACATCCATTAACTTTTGATCCTCTGGATCAATCGCGCCTAAACCAATTGAAAATGCTGCATCTCCATGCCAGCCATCAACAATTGCGCCGCAATCAACTGAAACTACATCGCCATCATTAATAACTCGATCTCCAGGGATTCCGTGAACGATTTCATCATTGACTGAAACACAGATTGTTGCTGGGAAGCCGTGATACCCCTTGAAATTACTGGTTGCACCGTTGCGCTTGATAACCGCTTCAGCGATTGTGTCTAATGCGCTAGTCGTCATACCTGGCTTGATTGCCTCGCGAATCGCTTTGTGAATTTCGGCTACAACTAAACCGGCACGACGCATCGTCTTTATTTGATCGAGGGTTTTTACCTGAATAGCCATTGTCGGAAAGTTACTGTGCGACGCGGCTTAAAGCCGAGATAGCGCTAGCTGTAATGTCTTCAACATTTCCAACTGCGCTCACTGAAATTAACAATCCCTCATTGCGATAGAAAGAGATGATTGGTGCGGTTTGCTCTGCATAAACTTCAAGGCGACGGGTAATAACCTCAGCCTTGTCATCTTCACGCTGATAAACCTCGCCACCACAAGTTGGGCACTTATCGACGCCTACTGATGGTGCGCCACAATCACGACAGGTACGTCGTGATGAGAGGCGGGCAATAATCTCTTCATCTGCAAGAGAAAACTCTAGAACCGCATGAAGAGGTGTCTTCTTTTCAGCAAGAATTGCACGAAGAACCTCTGCTTGAGCAACATTGCGTGGAAAGCCATCAAGTAAGAATCCATTGGCAACATCATCATGAGTAAGGCGATCCTTCACCATCTCATTTGTTACTGAATCTGGAACTAACTCTCCACGATCCATAAAACTTTTTGCCTGATTTCCAAGTTCAGTTCCAGCCTTTAAATTGGCGCGGAAAATATCGCCAGTTGAAATGTGTGGAATTGAATAGTGCGCAGCTAGGAATTGAGCTTGTGTTCCCTTGCCAGCACCTGGTGGACCTACCAGGACTAAACGCATTACTTAAGGAATCCCTCGTATGAACGCTGTTGTAGCTGAGATTCAATCTGCTTTGCAGTATCCAAACCAACACCAACAACGATCAAGATCGCAGTTCCACCAAATGGGAAGTTTTGTGTTGCTCCGAAGAGAACTAGCGCACCAATTGGAATGATTGCAACTAATGCAAGATACATAGAACCTGGCGCTGTGATGCGTGAAAGAACATACTGCAAGTACTCAGATGTTGGCTTTCCTGCACGGATACCTGGAACGAAGCCACCGTACTTCTTCATGTTATCTGCAACCTCATCTGGGTTGAAGGTAATTGCAACGTAGAAGTATGTGAAGAAAATGATGAGCGCTGCATAAGTAACTACATAAATGATGTTGTCGCCATTTACAAAGTTACGGCTAATCCATACCGCCCACGCAGATGTACTTCCGGTGAAGTTCACGATTAGTGAAGGGATGTATAGCAATGATGAAGCGAAAATTACTGGGATAACACCAGCCTGGTTAACCTTGATTGGAATGTATGTGCTGGTTCCGCCGTATGCCTGACGTCCAACCATGCGCTTTGCATATTGGACTGGAATACGTCGTTGAGCCTGCTCAACAAATACAACCGCGGCAACTACCAAGACACCAACCAACATCACGAAGATGAAAGCAAATAGACCCTTTTGTAGCTTGATTGACCAAAGCTGGCTTGGGAATCCTGCTGCGATAGATGTAAAGATCAAGATAGACATACCGTTACCGACACCGCGATCAGTGATGAGCTCACCAAGCCACATAACTACTGATGTACCCGCTGTCATTACAACGATCATTGTGATGATGCGCTGCCATGAAGTGTCAGGGATGATTGCAAGAGAACAACCTGAAATCAAACGTCCTGGTGTACGAGCAACTGCGATCAAACCTGTTGACTGCAAGATTGCCAAACCAATTGTTAAGTAACGTGTGTACTGAGTTAGCTTTGCATTTCCTGATTGTCCTTCAGCCTTTAGGGCTTCAAAACGAGGAATTACAACGGTTAACAACTGCACGATGATCGATGCGGTGATGTAAGGCATGATTCCTAAAGCAAAGACAGAGAGCTGAATGAGCGCTCCACCACTAAATAGGTTAATCAAGCCAAACAATCCACCGGTCTCAGCTGTAGCCAGACACTCCTTCACATTTGTGTATGAAACACCAGGTGTAGGAACTACTGAACCAAAGCGGAACAAAGCCATGATTGAGAGAGTGAAGAAGATCTTCTTTCGTAGATCTGGTGTCTTAAAAGCCATACCGAATGCTGAAAGCATTGATCTTCTCCTCTGTCTCTTCTATCTAAAAATGTTCGCTAATTAGAGAACGTTTGTCTTGCCGCCGGCTGCAGTGATCTTGTCTACAGCAGATGATGAGAAAGCGTGTGCAGTAACACTCACCTTGACATC
>CAYNYE010000041.1:0-7450 GCA_964401345.1 uncultured Candidatus Planktophila sp. | reverse complement strand
ACCGCAGCAAGGGTTCGGGCAATCGCATCAGGATGAAACTGTCCTGTCTCATCAACACCCTGACCTAAGCGAACAATCTCCATATCGCGCACGATTTCGCGAAAATTGCTGCCATCAATATCTGCGATTAATAAACGGATCGAGTTAGTGCCGCAATCAATAGCCGCTACTCGCATGGGTTGTTCTTCCACCAATCAGGAAGCTTTGCAAGAGCTTCATCACCCAACGGATTTACATCTGGTCCCGCAGATAATGAGTGTGCAACAAGGGAATGCAGGCATTTAACACGGGTTGGCATGCCACCTGCAGAAACGTTGTCGACTTCTGGGACATCAACTCCTAGTGCAGATCGTGCAGCGATGTAATCATCATGTGCTGCTCGATAAGCACCAGCTAATTCAGGATCACTTTCTAATCGCTCATTCATCTCTCCCATTAAGCCTGTTGTTTCAAGGGTAGAAATAACGGCTGTTAAACGAGGGCAGGTTGCGTAATAAAAAGTTGGAAATGGGGTGCCATCTTCAAGACGTGGTGGTGTTTCAACTACGGCGGGCTTTCCGCAAGGACAACGGTACGCAATCGCATGAACATCACGAGGTGTTCGACCTAATTGAGTTTGAATGCAATCTAGATCGGCTTGAGTTACTTCACGCATTAGTTACCGGTTTCGCTAATTGAAGCGATCAAACGTGAGTACCACGGTTGACCATCAGCTAGAGAGCTAGCAATCTTTGTCGTGCTGTTTTGTCCGGCCTCGTTTTCACCTTCAGTGACAATGTATTGGCGTTCCCCAGGAAGCACAAAGTGCAGACGTTCACGTGCTTGCGACTTTATGTACTCTGGGTCTTGCCACAGCGTTAGCTCCTCGCGCGCTTTCTGCAATGCAGAGTTGTCTGCAGAAAGCTGAGCCTTCAAAGCACTGATTTGTGCACGCTGTGTGAAGTAATGCTTCACAGGTGGTGCGATTGTTAATGCAAGAACAAAGAAGATTGCAGAAAGTGCCAAAACGCGATTAGAGGTACGGCGACGACCAAAGCGAAGTTGTCGACGTGCCATAACTAATTCTTACGCCTTGAAACGTGGGAAAGCGTCACGACCCGCGTAACGACCACCCTCAGATAGCTCTTCTTCAATACGTAGCAACTGGTTGTACTTAGCAACGCGCTCGGTACGTGCAGGTGCACCTGTCTTGATCTGTCCACAGTTAAGTGCAACAGCAAGATCAGCAATTGTTGTGTCCTCAGTTTCACCTGAACGGTGGCTCATCATGCTGCGGTAGTTAGCACGGTGTGCCATCTCTACTGCATCGATTGTCTCTGTAAGAGTTCCAATCTGATTTACCTTTACTAGAAGTGCATTCGCAGTATTACCTGCAATTCCCTTAGCTAAACGCTCTGGGTTGGTAACAAATAGGTCATCCCCAACGATCTGGATGCGTGAACCAAGGACCTTAGTCATCTCTGTCCAGCCAGCCCAGTCCTCTTCATTGAGAGGATCTTCGATTGAAACGATTGGGTAGGCATCCACCAAAGAGGTGTAATACGCGATCATTTCATCAGATGTCTTTACTGCACCTTCAAAGTTGTACTTGCCGTTCTCGTGGAACTCAGTTGCCGCAACATCCATCGCAAGTGCGATTTCCGAGCCTGGCTTGAATCCTGCAGCTTCGATCGCTTCAAGGATTAAATCAAGTGCGGCACGGTTGCTATCAAGGTTTGGTGCGAATCCACCCTCATCGCCTACTGATGTTGCAAGACCGCGCTTCTTGAGAACCGCCTTGAGCGCGTGATAAATCTCAGCACCCCAGCGAACTGATTCGCGGAATGTTGGTGCACCGATTGGAGCGATCATGAACTCTTGAATATCAACATTTGTATCTGCGTGTGCGCCACCATTAAGGATGTTCATCATTGGAACAGGTAGAACATGTGCATTTGGTCCACCTAGGTAGCGGAACAATGAAAGATCAGATGATTCTGCTGATGCCTTAGCAACTGCAAGTGATGCACCGAGAATTGCATTTGCACCAAGGCGTGACTTGTTCTTTGTGCCATCAAGTTCAATCATCGCTGCATCAATGAGACGCTGATCCTGAGAATCAAAACCGATGATCTCTGGTGCAATCTCATCATTAACAAATGCAATCGCCTTTTCCACGCCCTTACCGAGGTAACGCTTGCCACCATCGCGAAGCTCAGCAGCTTCAAATGCACCTGTTGATGCACCGCTTGGAACCGCTGCACGAGCTTGTGTGCCATCCTCTAATTGGATTTCGACTTCAACCGTTGGATTTCCACGGGAGTCAAGAATTTCACGGGCACCTAAAGCTTCGATAATTGCCATTGCATTTCTCCTTCAATTTAAGACAGGTCTGGGTGTTTCATTTCTTGCCGACCTCAACGCTGAAATGGCAGGTACTTCAATATCCGCAGTCTACCGTGAACCAACCAAAGACTAGGCGGGGCCGATCTCTCGGCTAATACGCATAGCCTCCTTGCGAAGCGCAGCTTCTGCATCAATTCCATTGGCATGGGCCCAGGCAATAACAGCAAGAAGGGCTTGTCCTACGGCGCTTTCATCAGCTGCCCCATCAATGGAAACTGAGTCCGGAGTCGTTACTTCTACATTGTATTTTTCTGCGCGATACAACAGCTTTTCGATTAAGGGCAATGCAGGCTGGGACATGGCAACACCATCTAAGGGTGAAGTGCGACCTTTCTCCTTTTTCTTGATCTCTTCCCAATTTTCAAGAACCTCTTGCGAATCACGAACCTCAACGCCCTCAAACACATGTGGATGTCTACGAATTAGCTTGTCTGCAATTCCTCGCGCAACATCTTCAATTGAAAATGGATCGGTGGGATGCTCTTGAGCCATGCGTGCATGGAAGTACACCTGAAGCAGAACATCGCCAAGCTCTTCACGCATATCAACTCGATTGCCGGCTTGAACAGCATCAACAAACTCGTATGACTCTTCTAGCAAGTACTTTAGAAGCGATTCATGGGTTTGCTCTGCATCCCATGGACATCCTCCGGGAGAACGCAAAGTATTCATGACTTCAACTAGGCGTTGAAGTTGTGACCCTTGCATATTCTTTAGCGTTACTTATTTGATGGAGTAACAGCAGATTCAGCAGAATCTGCAGCAACTACATCAGCAGTTGCTGGATCCCACTTGCCGTAACGAGGGTTGACGGTTACGCCAAGCTCCTTAGCCTTTGCAACTACAAGCTTTTGAATTTCAGCACCTAGTTGATCTTCAGTGACTCCTGCTGCAACCAACTTCTGGCTGATCTTGTCTGAGTAAGAAATCGCCTCGATGTATTCATCTAAATCATCTGGAGCGATTCCGGCACTTACTAAAGCTGTAGGTAGTGATGCTTCTCCACCAACCTGATCAAGGATGCTTGCACGGCGAGTATCAATCTCAGCCTTTGTGACAGTTACCTTGAGCTCTTTTCCAAGCTCACGAAGAAGTGTGCTGAGAAGGTGGAAACGTAGTTGTGAAACATTAAGCGCTGCGCCAGTTTCTAACTGCATCTGCGTTGTATCAACCTTTGCGCGCTCAGAAAGAATTGCATCAATGCTTCCTTGAACAGTTGCTTGAGTGATCTTTGTATCGCCCACTGTTGCTGCTGCGCCTACCTGCGAGCATCCCGCCAATAGAAGTGTTGCTGCTACTGCCGCAATTGCCAGGATCTTCTTCATTCTGTACTCGCTTTCGGTGCATCGCTTAATTGGTGAACGGCCTCGACGACCCAGGCCAGAAGAGAAGTATCCACTATTTCAGGCGCATTCTGTGACGGATTCCAAGAGGCAGCCTTAGGAAGTGCCACTAATACCGTGCTTGCTGCACCCTTATAGAGCGAACCTGGGTATAAACGTGTCAAACGTAACTGGCGTGATTCAGGTAGAACCAATGGTGCAAGGCGAAGGAACTTTCCTTGCACAACAACTTCAGTCAACTTAGCGGCCTTCGCTTGTGCACGTAATGCGGCAACCCCAAGCAACGCTTTAGCTTCCTCAGGAAGTTCTCCGAAACGATCTACTAATTCTGCTTCAATAGATGTGACATCACTTGGTGCTTTTACATCTGCAAGTCGTCGATACAAATCAAGTCGCAAACGTTCGCCAGGAACATAATCTGATGACAGATGCGCATTGATCGGCAGTTCAACCTTGCATTCAGAAATCTTTTCTTCAGTTTCGATAATGCCAGATTTGTACTCTTGAACCGCTTCGCCGACCATACGCATATAAAGATCAAAACCAACATCTGCAATGTGACCTGATTGTTCGCCACCCAATAAGTTTCCTGCGCCACGAATCTCTAGATCTTTCAGCGCTACACGCATTCCAGAACCTAGATCGGTATTTGTAGCGATTGTCTTCAAACGTTCGTGAGCTAGCTCGGACAATGGTTCATCGTTGGGATACAAGAAGTATGCGTAGGCACGTTCGCGACCACGACCTACGCGACCACGTAACTGGTGAAGTTGTGACAGACCAAATCGATCAGCTCGTTCAACAATTAATGTGTTTGCATTTTGAATATCTAATCCACTTTCAACAATTGTTGTGCACACCAAAACATCAAAGTCACGGTTCCAGAAAGCAAGAATGACATCCTCAAGTTCGCCCTCCGACATCTGCCCATGTGCGATCCGAATTCTGGCTTCTGGGACTAACTCTTTAAGGCGAAGCGCGGTCTTATCAATTGTGTCGACGCGATTGTGTAAGTAAAAGATCTGGCCATCACGTAAGAGTTCGCGGTGAATCGCAGCGGTTATCTGTGCTTCTTCAGCTGGGCCAACGTAGGTAAGGATTGGGTGGCGCTCCTCTGGAGGAGTCGTAATCGTGGACATCTCACGGATGCCGGTTACAGCCATTTCTAGTGTGCGTGGAATCGGGGTCGCAGACATCGCCAAAACATCGACTGTGGTGCGTAATTTCTTCAACGACTCTTTTTGTTCAACGCCAAAGCGCTGTTCTTCATCGACGATAACTAAGCCAAGATCCTTGAATTGAACATCATTAGACAGGATTCGATGGGTTCCAACAACGACATCTACGGTGCCCGCTGAGAGCTGTTCCAGAATCTCTTTACTTTCTTTGGCTGAATTGAAGCGAGACAGTCCCGCAACCTTTAGAGGAAAGCCTGCATAACGTTCAGCAAAAGTTTTTGAGTGCTGCTGAACTAGTAATGTCGTTGGAACTAATACGGCAACCTGTTTTCCATCTTGCACCGCTTTAAATGCTGCGCGAATTGCGATCTCAGTTTTTCCATATCCAACATCGCCACAAATAATGCGATCCATTGGATAAGGACGTTCCATGTCTTGCTTTACATCATTGATAGTGGACAACTGATCTGGAGTTTCAATGTATGAGAAAGAGTCTTCGAGTTCGCGCTGCCAAGGAGTATCTGGTGAAAAGGCAAAGCCCGGAGAACTTGTACGAGCTGCGTATAGACGGATTAATTCGCCCGCAATTTGACGAACCGCTTTACGGGCACGCCCCTTTGCCTTTTGCCATTCTCCGCTACCGATTCGGTGCACCGTTGGTGTTTCTCCGCCAACATATTTAGATACTTGTTCAAGGGCATCTGTTGGAACAAAGATTCGATCGCCGGGTTGTCCACGTTTTGCAGGCGCATATTCAATGATCAAGTACTCGCGGGTTACACCTGCAACGGTTCGTTGGAGGAGTTCGACATAGCGACCAATTCCATGTTGCTCGTGGACGACGTAATCGCCGGCAGTAAGTTCTAGCGGGTCAATCGCTTGCTTTCGCTTAGATGGCAAACGCTCACCATCTTTAACGCTTCCCTTGCTGCCAGTTAAATCTCTTTCAGTCATAAAGAAGATTTGATCTGTAGCGCTTTCAAATCCATGCGCAAGAACTGAGGTTGTTAAGTGGATGCTGCCCTTGGTTGGGGTTGCTGACAGCTTTTCAGTGATTTGTACTGGTAAGTCTGATCCACGCAGAATTCCTGCGTAACGTTCCAACATTCCATGTCCGTGAGTGGCAAATACAACGGTTCGATGCTCTTCTAAAGCTTGACGCAGAGTTTCAATTGCGCGATCGATATCTCCGCGCATGGGATCAATTGCTGAGTAATCCAAGAAAGTAGTGTCAGGATCAAGGTCAGTTCCAAATGGACTGATCTCTTTTGCAGTTATTCCAGATACAGAGATCTCGTGCAGTAATTCATCCCATGCCATATATGTTCCGGCACCATCATGAAGCGGCGCAGTTCCACCTAAGGCAGCGTTAGACCACGAGGCGTTTAGAAACTCTTCATTAGTTGCAAGTAAATCTCCTGCACGAGATCTAATCCTTTGCTCATCAATAAAGACAAGTTGAGTATTAGCTGGCATACGTGTCAGCAAACTTTCGGTCTCATCGATAAGTAAGGGAATCAGAGATTCCATACCCTCGAAGGTCATTCCTTCTGCGATCTTGCCGAGCATTTCAGCTGCAGCTGGGTACTCATCTGCAATCTCAATTGCGCGGTGTTTGATTTCAGTGGTCAGCAAGAGTTCGCGACATGGATAAATCTCGATCGCACCTATGACAGGTTTAAAGGTTCGCTGATCAGAGACTTCAAAGTAACTTAGATCTTCTATCTCATCCCCAAAGAAATCAATACGAATTGGATGATGGCTAAGCGGCAAAAACAAATCAACAATTCCTCCGCGAACAGCGAACTCTCCACGGCGTTCAACTAAGTCGGTACGTGTATATGCAAGTGACGCAAGATGGCGAACAAGTTCATCAAGTGATTGCTCTTTGCCAATTTCTAGTTGCAGTAAAGCGGACTTTCCTAATTGCGAAATGATTCTGTGAATCGCTCCGCGAACAGGTGTCACAACAATTGGATAAGTGGTGTGTTGAGAGTTGAGCGAATACAAGGTTTGAATTCTGCGTGCGACGGTATCGCTGCGTGGACTTAAACGTTCATGGGGCAGGGTCTCCCATGCTGGAAATTCAAGAACGTTGTCATGAAGTTCGCGTAGCTCATTGACTAAATCCTCAGAGCTACGGCTAGAGCTAGTGACAACCAACAAAGGTTGAGATTGCGCACGTTCGGCCAAAATAAAGGGGTAGAGCGGTTGAGGTGCCACGATATGAGATGCATCGGAATTAAGTGGCAAGGCTGGAATTAACCCGCGCATAATTACTCTCCAATGCCGTTAGGCCCCGACTCCAAAAGGAGGGGGGCTTGAATACGGTGAGTCTAATTTAGTTTTGCACTGAGGCGTTACCTGAGAGGATTGCCCCATGAGCCAGAGCCCGATTGCTGAAGATGATGCATCACTTCGTAGCGATGTGCGCCGCCTTGGCGATCTTTTGGGACAGACCCTTGTTCGCCAGGAGGGTCCAGAACTACTAGCTTTAGTTGAAGAGGTTCGTAAAGCGGTTCGCGAAGGTAGCGGCGCAGAGAT
>CAYNYE010000040.1:0-7537 GCA_964401345.1 uncultured Candidatus Planktophila sp. | reverse complement strand
TCCGCGCATCCCCACGCCAAGCAGATCTCATGATCGTTGCTGGTCGCGTTTCAAATAAAATGGCTCCAGTACTTCGCCAAATTTATGATCAAATGGCAGCACCTAAGTGGGTTCTTGCAATGGGTGCATGTGCATCATCAGGTGGAATGTTTAATAACTACGCAATTGTTCAAGGCGTAGATCACGTTGTTCCAGTTGATATTTATCTTCCAGGTTGCCCACCACGTCCCGAAATGTTGCTTGATGCAATTATTAAATTGCAGGAACAGATCAATGACACAAAGCTCGGTGCAAATCGTGCACAAATCATCAAGGAAGTTGAACTTGCAGCTATGAATGCAAAGCCAACTCATGAGATGAAGGGCTTGCTTGCATGACAGACGGAATGTTTGGTGCAAAGGGCACAGGAGATACATCGGGTTACGGTGGATTGGTTCGCCAAGCGGTTAATTTTGGCTCCTCTGAGCGTCCATATGGCTCATATTTTGATGAAGTAGCTGATGATCTAGAGCGCGCTTACCCAGATTTTTCAGATGCGATTGAACGTGTAGTTGTTGATCGCGGCGAATTAACTCTTCACGTAAAGCGTGAGAAGTTAGTCGAAGTTGCTTTCATTCTTCGCGATAAGTTGAAGTTTGAAATGTGCATGGGTGTTAACGGAGTTCATTACCCAGAGCAGACTGGTCGCGAACTTCATGCCGTGTACCCATTGCTTTCTTTGACAAAGAACCAACGAATCCGTTTAGAAGTTTCAGTTCCAGATGGTGATGCACACATTCCATCTGTTGTTGAAGTGTGGGCGGGAAACAACTGGCATGAACGTGAAACCTTTGACATGTTCGGAATTGTTTTTGATGGCCACCCAGGTTTGACTCGCATCTTGATGCCAGATGACTGGGAAGGTCACCCACAGCGCAAGGATTACTCATTGGGCGGAATCGCGGTTGAGTACAAGGGCGCAACAACACCACCTCCTAGTGAAAGAAGGAGTTACAAGTGACAACCTTTGATCCATATGCACCTTCACGTGAAACTACTGAAGGAAAAGTTTTCTCTGTTACAGGTGGAGACTGGGACGCACTAGTACAAGATATTGGTGCAACTAAAGAAGAGCGCGTTGTCGTCAACATGGGACCTCAGCACCCTTCAACACACGGTGTGCTTCGTTTAGTTCTAGAACTAGAAGGCGAAACAATTACTGAAGCTCGTGCAGGTATTGGATACCTTCACACAGGTATTGAAAAGAATATGGAGTACCGCAGCTGGACTCAGGGAACAACCTTCGTAACTCGAATGGATTACCTTGGACCGTTGCACAATGAAACCGCCTACTGTCTAGCAGTAGAAAAGCTTTTGGGAATTACAGATGATGTTCCAGAGCGTGCAAGTGTCATCCGCGTCATGATGATGGAGCTCAACCGAATCTCCTCACACATGGTTGCACTGGGTACTGGTGCCCTCGAATTAGGCGCAATTAGCCCTATGTTCTTTGCTTTCCGTGAACGTGAAACGGTGCTTGAGATTTTCGAAATGATCACCGGGCTTCGCATGAACATGGCTTACATCCGTCCAGGTGGAGTACAACAAGATCTTCCTGAAGGTGCGTTAACAAAGATTCGCGAAGGCGTTAAGTTGATGCGCAAGAACTTCAAGGAAAATGCAACGCTGCTTATTGGTAACTCAATCTGGATGAAGCGTACGCAAGGTATTGGTTACTTAGATCTTGCAGGCTGTACAACTCTTGGAATCACTGGACCAGTTCTTCGTTCAACTGGCTTGCCTTGGGATCTTCGTAAGCTTCAACCGTACTGCGGATATGAGAACTACAACTTTGATGTTGTTACGGCAGATACTTGTGATGTTTATGGTCGTTTCTTGATTCGTATGAATGAACTTGAGCAGTCACTTCGAATCATTGAACAGTGCGTCGCTAAGTTAGAAAAGCTTGAAGGCGCACCAGTAATGGTTGCTGATAAGAAGATTGCATGGCCTGCACAGCTTGCATTGGGTGGAGATGGACTCGGTAACTCACTTGACCACATCCGTCAGATCATGGGCACATCAATGGAGTCTTTGATTCACCACTTCAAACTAGTTACAGAAGGTTTCCATGTTCCTGCTGGGCAGGCATATGTTGCAATCGAATCACCTCGCGGTGAACTTGGTGCATCAGTTGTATCTGATGGTGGAACAAAGCCTTATCGCGTTCACTTCCGCGAACCATCATTTAATAATTTGCAAGCGACAGCTGCAATGAGCGAAGGCGGAATGGTTGCCGACATCATTGGTGCAGTTGCTTCGATCGATCCAGTTATGGGAGGCGTTGATCGCTAATGGCATTTTCAACTGAAGATCTACAAGTCATGGATTCGATCATCAAGCGTTATCCACGTTCACGTTCTGCAATCATGCCTTTGCTTCACTTTGTGCAATCAAAGGCTGGCTACGTAACTAACGAGGGCATCGAAGTAATTGCAAAGCTTCTTCAGCTAGAAGCCGCTGAAGTCACTGCTGTATCTACCTTTTACACCCAATACAAGCCAACGCCAGTAGGCGAGTACCACGTAGGTGTGTGCACAAATACCTTGTGCGCGGTTATGGGCGGAGATGCAATCTTTGCTTCACTTAAGGATCACCTTGGCATTGGTAATGATGAAGTTACAGCTGATGGAAAAGTTTCATTGGAGCACATCGAATGTAATGCTGCTTGTGACTACGCACCAGTTGTTATGGCTAACTGGGAGTTTTACGACAACCAAACAGTTGAGTCTGCAAAAGAGTTAGTTGATTCAATGCGAGCAGGAAATCCAAAGCCACCAACTCGTGGACCAAATCGTTTGGTTACCTACAAAGAAGCATCTGCGGTTCTTGCAGGATTAAATGACGGACTTGCGCACGAAGGTGTTCAAGCTGGTGAGCCAACTTTGCTTGGCTTGAAACTTTCGAAAGAGGGCAAGTAATGACAAAGCTAGCTCCAGTTTTATCCGCACATTGGGATGAAAAAGATTCATTTACTCTTGAAGGTTACAAGCGTCACGGTGGATACAAGGCTGCTGAAAAAGCTTTGGCAATGGATCCAGATGCAGTGATTCAACTTGTTAAGGATTCAGGACTTCGCGGTCGCGGAGGTGCTGGTTTCCCAACAGGTATGAAGTGGGGATTTATTCCACAAGGCGACAACAAAGATCACTACCTTGTTGTTAACGCTGATGAATCAGAGCCAGGAACTTGTAAGGACATGCCACTACTTATGGCAAATCCCCATGTTCTTGTTGAAGGGTGCATCATTGCTTGCCACGCAATTCGTGCAAAGCACGCATTCATTTATATTCGCGGCGAGGTAACCCATGTTGCTCGTCGACTTAATCAGGCGATTGCCGATGCTTACGCTGCCGGAATCCTTGGCAATGGAATTGATGTTGTTCTGCACGTTGGTGCAGGCGCATACATTTGTGGTGAAGAGACCGCACTTCTTGACTCACTAGAAGGCTTCCGCGGACAGCCTCGTTTACGTCCGCCATTCCCTGCAATTGCAGGACTTTATGCACGTCCAACCGTTGTTAACAACGTCGAATCAATCTCAGCGGTTCCAGCGATCGTGATGAATGGCGCAGAGTGGTACCAATCAATGGGAACTGAAAAGAGCAAGGGAACAACCCTTTATTCACTTTCAGGTCACGTTGCTAACCCAGGACAGTTTGAAGCACCACTCGGAATTACATTGCGAGAGATTTTGGATCTTGCTGGCGGAGTTCGCCCAGGACATAAATTGAAGTTCTGGACTCCAGGTGGATCATCAACGCCTCTATTTACAGATGCACATCTTGATGTTCCTCTGGATTACGAAGGTGTTGCAGCTGCTGGTTCCATGCTCGGAACTAAAGCGCTACAAATCTTTGATGAAACTACCTGTGTTGTTCGTGCAGTGCTTCGCTGGACTGAGTTCTACAAGCACGAGTCATGTGGAAAGTGCACACCATGCCGTGAAGGTACTTGGTGGTTAGTACAGATTCTTCGCGATCTTGAAGAAGGTAAGGGAACAGAAGCAGATCTTGCTAAGTTGCTAGATCTTTGCGACAACATCATGGGACGTTCATTCTGTGCTCTTGGTGATGGTGCAACAAGCCCAATTACATCTTCAATTAAGTATTTCCGTGATGAGTACATTGCACACGTTACAAATGGCGCTTGCCCATTTGATCCAGTTGCATCAACTCTATTTGCTGGGGCAGGTGCATAAGTGACTACTGAAGTTTCAGAGATGATCACCGTCGTTATCGACGGTTTCGAAGTAACAGTTCCAAAGGGAACGCTTGTTATTCGTGCAGCAGAACAATTAGGAATTCAGATCCCTCGTTTCTGCGATCACCCACTGCTTAATCCAGTTGGAGCATGCCGTCAGTGCCTTGTTGATATTGAAATTAATGGACGTGCATTCCCAAAGCCACAAGCTTCTTGCACAATTCCGGTCGAGCCAGGAATGATCGTAAAGACCCAATTAACCTCGCCTGTCGCTGAAAAAGCACAGCGCGGCGTAATGGAGCTTTTGCTTGTAAACCACCCATTGGATTGCCCAGTGTGTGACAAGGGTGGCGAGTGCCCACTTCAGAATCAAGCGATGAGCAATGGACAAGGCTCTTCACGATTTGAAGGTGTTAAGCGCACATTTGAAAAGCCAATCAATATTTCTTCTCAAGTACTTCTTGATCGTGAACGTTGCGTTCTTTGCGCACGTTGCACACGATTCTCAGAACAAATCGCAAGTGATCCATTCATTACTCTTAATGAACGTGGAGCTTTGCAACAAGTAGGTATTTACGAGAACAAGCCATTCGAGTCTTATTTCTCTGGAAACACAGTTCAAATCTGTCCAGTGGGTGCACTTACTGGAGCCGCTTATCGTTTCCGTGCACGTCCATTTGATTTGGTTTCAACACCATCTGCTTGTGAGCACTGTGCATCTGGTTGCGATATGCGCACAGATGTTCGTCGAGGAAAGACTTTGCGTCGTTTAGCTGGAGATGATCCATCAGTTAACGAAGAGTGGAATTGCGATAAGGGTCGCTGGGCATTTAAGTATGTGACTGCGGTTGATCGTCTAAAGGTTCCAATGATTCGTAACGCATCAGGTGAATTAGTTGAGGCATCATGGCCAGAAGCTCTTGCAGTTGCTGCTGAAGGACTTAAGTCTGCAAAGGCTGCAGTACTCGTTGGTGGTCGTGCAACTTATGAAGATGCATATGGATACAGCAAGTTTGCACGTGTTGCACTCGGAACAAATGACATCGACTTCCGTTCACGTATCTCATCAGATGAAGAACGCGAGTTCATTGCAGCTCGTGTAGTTGGTTCATCCACTACATACCGTGATATTGATAAGGCGGATCAGATTCTTCTCGTGGGCTTTGAGCCAGAAGAAGAATCACCAATTGTTTTCTTGCGCATCAATAAGCAGTACCGCAAGCGTGCTTTAAAGGTTGTCTCAATCGGTTCAAAGGAATCAATTGCTGTAGACAAGTTAAAGGCGGAGTTTGTAAAGGTTGCTCCTGGTCAAGAAGCAGCAGCAATCGCTTCACAGAAGCTCACAGACAAGTCTGTAATTCTTGTGGGAGAGCGCGCTGCTGAAAGTGCGGGAGCTTTGACCGCAGTAGCAGCTCTTGCAGATTCAACCGGCGCAAAGCTGGCTTGGATCCCTCGTCGCGCAGGTGAGCGCGGAGCGATTGAAGCTGGAGCAATTGGAAATCTCCTGCCTGGCGGTCGTCCAGTTACAGATGCAGCCGCACGTGTAGATATCGCAGCAGTGTGGAACACAGATTCAATTCCTTCTGAAGTTGGTCGTTCAACTCCACAGATCATTGATGCGGTTAACGCCGGACACATTGGCGCACTTGTTGTGGGTGGAGTTGATCCACTAGATAGTGACAACAGCCAGGCTGCGCTTGCTGCATTAGAAAAGGCATTTGTTGTTTCACTTGAAATCGCACCAAGTGCGGTAACTGCTCGCGCAAATGTTGTATTGCCAGTTGCTGCAGTGACAGAAAAGTCTGGTTCTTTCCTTAACTGGGAAGGCCGTGCACGTTCATTTGATGCAGCTGTTGCAGATTCACTTAACCGAAGCGATCTAAGAATTCTTTCAATGATCGCTGAAGAGATGGGAATCTCTCTCAATCTTGGAACGGTCACCGCTGCTGCGAAGGAGATTGCATCTCTAGGCAATTGGGATGGTGCACGTGCATCATTGACACCTGTTGCACCGCAATCACAACCAACATTGAGTGACGATCAAGCTTTGATTACCTCATGGCGTCGTCTGCTTGACCTTGGAACTTTGCAAGAAGGCGAAGAAAACCTTGCTGGAACTGCACGTAGAACTGTTGCTGTTATCTCACCAAAGCGCGCTCAATCAATGGGTGTAGTCGATGGAGACCAGCTGAAGATTTCAACTGCACAGGGATCTGTAACGCTTTCAGCTCTCGTTGAAAACATTCATGATGATGCTGTTTGGGCGCCTCGTAACTCACGTGGTTCTCAATTGTTGGTAAACCTAGGCGTCGCACATGGCGCGGTAGTTACGGTGGTGAAGGCATGACAACTGCACAACTCATTGGAGCAGATCCAGGCTGGCTCATTCTCGTAAAAGCTTTACTGGTTTTCGCGGTTTGCGTATTACTAACTTTAATGGCGGTATGGGGCGAGCGACGTCTTGTAGGTCGAATGCAACAGCGTCCAGGACCAAACCGTGTAGGTCCATTTGGTTTGATTCAAGCACTTGCAGATGGTGTGAAGTTGGCACTTAAGGAAGACATCATTCCTACAGCTGCAGACAAAGTTGTTTTTGTTTTGGCACCAATCATCAGCGCAACAACAGCCTTCATGTCTTTTGCGGTAATTCCAATTACTGGTGAAGTCACAATGTTTGGACAAAAGACTGCGATGCAGTTAACCGATCTACCAGTAGGAGTTCTTTACATTCTGGCGGTTGCATCAGTTGGTGTTTACGGAATTGTTTTAGCGGGTTGGTCTTCAGGATCGACTTATCCATTGCTCGGTGGACTTCGCTCAAGCGCTCAAGTTATTTCATATGAAATTGCTATGGGACTTTCACTTGTTGCGGTATTCATTTACGCAGGGTCTATGTCCACATCAGATATCGTGGCTGCACAATCTTCTTGGTGGTACGCAGTTGTTCTCTTCCCATCATTTGCGATCTACGCGATCTCAATGGTTGGCGAAACAAACCGTGCTCCATTTGACCTTGCTGAAGCAGAAGGTGAGCTGGTTGGTGGTTTCCACACCGAGTACTCATCACTTAAATTCGCACTGTTTTTCCTTGCTGAATACGTCAATATTGTTGCGGTTTCAGCGCTTGCAACCACATTGTTCCTAGGCGGATACAAAGCACCTCCAGGGCTTGGCTTTACAGAACAGTGGCTCGGTGGCTGGTTCACCGCGGTCTGGTTCTTCGCCAAGGTAATTACCTTTTTCTTTGTATTCGTATGGCTTCGCGGAACGCTTCCACGTCTTCGTTACGACCAGT
>CAYNYE010000039.1:0-7860 GCA_964401345.1 uncultured Candidatus Planktophila sp. | reverse complement strand
TGAATGCTGAAACCGCTTCTTCCATCTTTGCGATGGTGTCATCATCTAGCTGCTTAGTTTCAGAGATAACAGCGTTGATCTCCTTGCGTTCGCGAGCGATAAAGTCGAGAAGCTCTGCTTCAAAGCGACGAATATCTGCAACTGCAACATCATCAAGCTTTCCAGTAGTACCCGCCCAGATTGAAACGATCTGACGCTCCAATGAGTATGGTGAGTACTGACCCTGCTTAAGAAGTTCAACCATGCGTGCACCGCGCTCAAGCTGAGCCTTTGATGCAGCATCAAGATCTGAACCGAAAGCAGCGAAAGCTTCAAGTTCACGGTACTGAGCAAGGTCAAGACGTAGACGACCAGCGATCTTCTTCATCGCCTTTGTCTGCGCAGAGCTACCTACACGAGAAACAGAAACACCTACGTTGATCGCTGGGCGAACACCGGCGTTGAAAAGATCTGTTTCGAAGAAGCACTGACCATCAGTAATCGAAATAACGTTTGTAGGAATAAAGGCAGAAACGTCATTTCCCTTTGTTTCGATGATTGGCAAACCGGTCATTGAACCGCCACCTAATTCATCGGAAAGCTTTGCGCAACGCTCTAGCAAACGTGAGTGTAAGTAGAAAACATCGCCTGGGTACGCTTCGCGGCCTGGTGGACGACGAAGTAGAAGTGAGACTGAACGGTACGCCTCAGCTTGCTTTGATAAATCATCAAACACGATAAGAACGTGCTCGCCCTTGTACATCCAGTGCTGACCGATTGCAGAACCTGTGTAAGGAGATAGGTACTTGAAACCAGCTGGATCTGATGCAGGTGACGCAACGATTGTTGTGTACTCCATTGCGCCAGCTTCTTCGAGTGCAGCCTTTACAGATGCAATCGTTGAACCCTTCTGTCCAATAGCAACGTAGATGCACTTAACCTGCTTCTTCTTGTCGCCAGACTTCCAGTTTTCCTTCTGGTTAATAATTGTGTCTACAGCAACCGCTGTCTTTCCTGTCTGACGGTCACCAATGATCAACTGGCGCTGTCCGCGACCAATCGCTGTCATTGCATCGATCGCCTTGATACCAGTTGCAAGAGGCTCCTTAACAGGTTGGCGCTGAACTACAGAGGGAGCCTGTAGTTCTAGTGCACGACGTGCTTCAGCCTTGATCTCGCCCTTGCCATCAATTGGATTTCCAAGTGCATCAACGACGCGACCTAGGAAGCCATCGCCAACTGGTACAGAGAGAATTTCACCAGTACGACGAACAGATGTTCCTTCTTCAATTCCTGTTGTGCTACCCAAAATAACGGTACCAACTTCGCGAACGTCGAGGTTAAGCGCTAGGCCGAGTGTGCCGTTTTCAAACTGCAACAACTCATTAGCCATCGTCGATGGCAACCCTTCAACACGAGCAATGCCATCGCCTGCCTGGCTTACTGTTCCTACCTCGTCGCGAACTGCAACGCCTGGATCGTATGACTTAACGAAATTCGCTAAGGCACCCTGAATCTCTTCAGGATTGATCTTTAGGTCTGCCATGTGTTTCTCCCTTTATTTGCTTCCAGCCAAGGCACGTGCGGCCCCAGCCAAACGATTTGAAACTGATCCATCAACGATTTCATCTGCGAACTTCACTGAAACTCCACCCAAAACCGCTGGATCGATTTCAATATTCATGCGAACTGGCTGTCCGACCTGCTTATTAAGCGCTTCCGCCAAACGATCTTGCTGTGCCTGGCTAATTGGCGCTGCGATGCGAACAAGTGCGATGACACGGTTACGACGTGCAGCTAAAGCCCATTGGTAATCAGCAAAGGCTGATTCGATGCTTCGTCCGCGCCATGAATTCACCATGTGTGACACTAACTTTGTTGTTGAAGAGGATGCATTCTTTAGTAGGTCTGCAGCGAGCTGCGCCTTAGCTGACTGTGCATCTGACTTAAACGCCTTGCGAAGCTCTGATGAGTTTGAGATCGTGTTTGAAACAACGAACATTTCATTTTCTACACGATCTAATTCACCAGAGATGTTGGCTGCTGTCGCCTCCGCTTCAATAGCCAACTGCTCAATAACTTGTACTAGATCCTTAGCTCCAGACCAACGGAGTGCAGATAGTTCGGTTAGCAATCCAACCGCTGCTGTTCCCACCTTTGAAGCCAATAGATCCTTAATTAATGTGCCCTTTGCCGCTGCATCGCGAGATGTATCGGTAAGTGCACGGCGTACAGAGATATTGGAACCCAAAACATCTGCAGCGAAGAAAAGTTCAGCGCTCAAGGTTGACGCAGTTTGTGCATCGACACCCTTAACAGCAGCATCAAGTGCTGTGCGTGCAGCCACAAGTGACTGACGACTACTGCCTCCGAGTTGAGCTCTCATTTAACTTTTCTCTCTTCTTTCTTTACTTTGACTTTTCTAGATCATCAAGGAAACGATCAACGATGCGTGATTGACGCGCCTGATCATCCAGTGCTTCTCCAACAATCTTTGAAGCGAGTTCAACTGCGAGCGCACCAACTTCATTGCGAAGTGATGTAACCGCTTGTTGACGCTCTGCTTCGATTGAGGCGTGAGCCGCAGCGGTTATGCGTGCTGCTTCTTCCTGTGCCTTAGTACGAAGCTCTTCAAGAATTGCTGCTCCCTGTGCACGTGCTTCTTCGCGGATTGATTGCGATTCTGCTTGTGCCTTTGAAAGTTGCTCTGTGTACTGAACGAGAGCTTCGGCAGCTTCTGCCTGAGCCTTTTCAGCACGTTCGATTCCACCTTGGATTGCCTCTGTGCGAGCGGTAAACGCCTTCTCGAACATTGGAACCACCTTGCGGCGCATTACAAAGTAAAGCAATCCGAAGGCGACGAAACCGACAACAATTTCAGCTGTGTGAGGCAAGAGCGGATTAGGCGCTCCCTCTGCTGCGAGCAATGAGAATGACATCTGTATTCCTCTAGCTAGTTATCGAATATGAATTAGAGAACGAATGCGAGTACGAGACCGAATAGCGCTAGAGCTTCAGCCATAGCAAAGCCTAGGAATGCGATTGGCTGTAGAACGCTGCGTGCTTCTGGCTGGCGTGCAACGCCATTGATGTACGCAGAGAAGATCATTCCAACTGCAAGTCCTGGTCCAATTGCTGCAAGACCGTAACCGACGAGGTTGAGTGTGCCTGTCATTTTTCTTACCTTTCCGTTGGTATTTCTAGTAGGTGGTGCTTTTGTTTACTGCTGTGGAACTCTATTTAGTGCTCGTCGGCAAGTGCGCCGCCGATGTACAACGCTGTCAACAGGGTAAAGATGTACGCCTGTAGACATTGAACTAGGAACTCGAAGAAGGTCAACGCGATTCCAAATGCGAAGGCAAATGGGCTAACCAACTTCAAGCCGATTGCACCCTGGAGTAGATGTTCTCCACCCAGGATAAAGATCATCAGAAGCAAGTGACCAGCAAACATGTTTGCGAACAAACGAAGTGAGATAGTCAAAGGACGAACAATTAAGTAAGTCGCAAGCTCAATTGGTGTTAGAAGAATGTAAACAGGCTTTGGAACACCTGGCATAAACAGGATGTCCTTCATGTACTTGAAGATTCCGTGGTGACGGATACCTACATAGTGGAAAACAACGAAGGTGATGATTCCGAGTACATATGCAAAGCTGATTCGAGACATTGTTGGGAACTGCAATAGCGGAACAATTCCGAACCAGTTGTTCACCAAAATGAAAGTAAAGAGTGTGAATAGGTATGGCACGAAGCGCATGAATTCATGACCGATGATCTCTTTACCAAGATCATTGCGCACATATGCGTATACAGATTCGCCAGCGAATTGGAGCTTTGAAGGAACAATCGCGGCCTTGCGTGAAGCCATTACAAAAAAGATTGAAAGAAGAACAACTGAGAGAAGAATTAGGAAGATTGGCTTTGTTGTGAATTCATTGTCGCCAAAAATTGGAGGTAAAACGAAGTCTTTACTACTTGGGGGAACGAACTCGTCGCCTTCTGCAAGAAAGCTATACATCGAGCGCACGCGTACTCCTCATGAGGTTAAGGGCTTGTTCTTCGGGCATACCCTATGCGTAAATGCGGCTTTGGGCGAAATCGAAAATCTGTGGATTAGGACTCTTTTAGCGGCCGAAACGGAGCCAGACCAGGTACAAAGCCGCGCCCATTCCCAGCAAAAGCCCTGAGGCTAGGAAGTACCCGGTGTTGAGCCAGGTATCTAGACCGTAGCCAACCCCACCCCAGAAAAGGGGTCCGGAGAGCAGATACCCCATGATGGTCCAAGCGGCGCCTTCATTGTTGCGGCTCATTACTTCTCCTTGCTCGTGTTACTCGTGGAACTGTCGGGCAGGGGTAAATGTATGCGTAGCTTCATGTAACTGGCAATCTCCCCGCCTAGCCAGCTTATTGTCAGCAGGATCGCGGCAACGCCAAAGCTGGTTCGGTTGATGGTTGCACGTTCAGTGAAGTTGGTGATCGCGAACAAAAATAGGCCCACAAACAACAACTTGGTTGTGTAAGAAAAAAGCGCAAGACCCATGGTGGATAACGGATCAAGATCCTTGGAGAGTTTCGAGACGCCTAGGGTGACAGTAAAAAAGATTACGACGATGAACTGGGCAAGCAACGCGCCATAAAAACCTGGCAAGCCGGCAAAGATCGCAGATGCAATAACTGAAATCAATCCAGTGATTGCAGTTGGCTTAACCGCACCGCGCAGTAACTGCATCTCATTGCTTTCTTCTCGTGAGTTGCTCATGCATCAACCTTCTTCTTACTTTTCATGACACCAGCACTAATTCCAATCAAGACAACAACGGTGATCAATGCAATCCACCATGGCGCGAATGCAAGAACTGTTACCGGAAATGCGATCGTTGCAGTCCAGAGATACAAGATCACCGCTGTTCTATTTGTTGAATTACCGGCGCTGAGCAAACGGTGATGCAGGTGCAGTTTGTCCGGTGCGAATGGAGAACGTCCAGCCTTTACACGTCGACCAACCGCAAGCAGTAAATCTAAGAATGGAATTGCCAGAACTGCGAATGGAAGAAGCAAAGGAAGCAGAGTTGGTCCTAGTGATTCAGCTGAAATCGCGTTGGGATCTACTTGGCCAGTCAAGGTAATTGCTGCAGCTGAAAGCAGTAAGCCCAACAACATCGAACCGCTATCCCCCATAAAGATCTTGGCTGGGTTGATGTTATGAGGCAAGAAACCTAAGCAAATACCCACTAAAACCGCGGTTGTTAGGGATGGTGCACCTGCACGGCTAAAGCCGTAATCCACCGCTAATAGGTACGCAAAAGCAAAGAATGCGATGCCTGAAATCGCCACGATTCCCGCAGCCAAGCCATCCATTCCATCAATAAAGTTAACTGCGTTAATGACGACAACGACAATCAAGACGGTTACCAATTGGCCGATACTTGGCGGCAAGGTGATCACACCGTTAATTGGCAACCACAAAATTTGAATTCCGTAAATCAGCAAGATTCCCGCTACGAAAACTTGTCCGGCAAGTTTCGTGAGGGAATCTAATTCAAAACGATCATCAGCCATTCCCAGCAAGACGATTGCTGTCGACGCCAAAAAGATTCCTTGCGCTTCATGCCCAAATGATTTTCCAACTAAAGGAAGATGATTAACGATGGCAAAGGTAAGCGCCATCGAAGCCCACATCGCAACACCGCCCCAACGCGCAGTTGGAACGCTATGGATGTCACGTGAACGAACCTTTGCCACCGCTCCAAAATGAATTGCTTGTGCGCGAACTATCGGAGTAATCAAATAGCACAAAGCTGCTGAGATCAGCAGGGTAATCAGATACTCACGCATTAAAGAAAATTACGCCTGGTAGATTGGAAAACGTGCGGTCAATGCATGGACCTCAGATTTAATCGCAGCGTGTGCAGATGCATCATCGGTTTTGATTGCTCGTGAAATCAGAGTCGCGATCTGCTTCATCTCTTCAACACCCATTCCTTGGGTAGTTGTAGCAGGTGAACCGACGCGAATACCGCTTGTGATTCCTGGCTTTTCTGGATCGTAAGGAATCGAATTCTTATTCATAACAATTCCTGCAGCGCCGCAACGCTCATCTGCAACCTTGCCGGTAACTCCAGTGCTGCGAATATCCATCAATGCCAGGTGGGTTTCAGTGCCGCCAGATACTGCGCGCATGCCTTCTGCTTCAAGAGCTGCAGCAAGTGCCTTTGCATTAACAATGACATCTTGTGCGTACTTTTGGTACGCCGGAGTTGCACACTCTGCGAGCGCAATCGCCTTTCCAGCAACCGCCGACATGATCGGACCGCCCTGCATTCCTGGGAAGACCGCCTTATCGATGGCGGCTGCATGTTGCGCCTTTGCCAGGATCATTCCACCGCGAGGTCCACGCAACACTTTGTGGGTTGTAAAGGACACAACATCTGCATAAGGAACAGGTGATGGGATCGCCTTTCCAGCAACTAGTCCAATGAAGTGCGCCGCATCTACCCACATGATTGCGCCAACCTCATCGCAGATCTCGCGAATCTTTGCAAAATCAACAAGTGATGGATACGCAGTTGCACCAGAACAAATCATCTTTGGCTTTGTGCGAATCGCTTGTTCACGCAGTTGGTCGTAATCAATTAACTCATTGTCTTGGCGAACACCGTAGGACTCGATGTTGAACCACTTTCCAGAAAAGTTAACTGGAGATCCATGGGTCAAGTGACCGCCATGTGCCAAGTCCATTGCAAGAACTGTGTCGCCAGGCTTTGTGAACGCTTGATACACCGCGACATTTGCCGATGCACCTGAATGTGGCTGAACATTTGCATGCTCTGCACCAAATAAAGATTTTGCACGATCGATCGCAAGGTACTCAGCCTTATCTACCTCTTCGCAACCACCGTAGTAACGCTTACCTGGATAACCTTCAGCGTATTTATTAGACAGAGTCGAACCAAGGGCCGCCAAAACTGCACGTGATGTGAAGTTTTCAGATGCAATTAACTGCAGATTGGTCTGTTGACGCTTGAGTTCAGATAAAAGAACCGCTGCGATCTCAGGATCCTGCGAGGTTAGAAGGTTGAAATCTGGGCCATAGAAGGTTTCGGACATGGCTAAACCCTATAGGGCTTCGAGTCCAAAACCCCGTTGGATTAGGCTCCCGTTGCTCCGGGCACGATGGCTTGAATCTCTTCTAGCGAGATAGCACCCTCGCGTAGGTATCGCACACCGGTTTCATCCGCCTCGACTACGGTGGAGATTGGGCCCTTGCGGAGATTGCCGTTATCAAACTTCAACGCCACATCTGATTCAAGAACCCACACATCACCAAGGCTCTTAGGTGCTGGCATTCCCTTACGAGCAGCACTTGCAATTGCAAGTGGACCGGTTTGTGACACCAATGCTTTTGCAAACTTTGCTTTCGGAATTCTGATGCTGACACGATCCAATTGATTTCCATCACCAAGATCCCAGCTCAGTCCTAGTTGTGGACGTAAATTCAAAGACAACATTCCTGGCCAAAACTTTTTCATTAACGCTTTAATCTCAGGTGTTGTTTCGCGGACGATTCCATCTGTTGTTTTTACGCTTCCAACAATTACTTGAGCTGCGGTGAACAATGGGTCTCCACGCAAAACATGCATCGCGCGAACTGCATCTTGTCTAAATGCATCACATGCAAATGCATAACTGTGCTCCATCGGAATAACGATGATGAAGCCGTCGGCAATTGCTTTTGCAGCTTTGCTGACGTGACGAGTGAGTTCACCCTTTTTAAGATCGATGTCCTTAGCCATGGCTACCTCCTCACCGCACTAGTCCAACGTGGTCGTCCTACTAGGTCATCATGCAGGGCAACCTCTGAAAAATCTACTGACAGCGC
>CAYNYE010000038.1:0-8024 GCA_964401345.1 uncultured Candidatus Planktophila sp. | reverse complement strand
TGTTAATGCTTAAGAACTTCTCACCAGGCTTAACAGCGGCAATACCTGCCTTTTGAGCTTCATAAACCAGCATATAAAGCGCTCTTTGCGCAGGTGTGAACTTTCCGTTAATTGGCAAAGTCCTAGTGATATCTGCGGTGTAGTACGAATCTACTTCAACACCAGCATCGAGTAGAAGTAAGTCTCCATTCTTAACTGCACCATCATTGCGGTTCCAATGAAGAACGCATGCATGCGAACCTGATGCAGCAATCGTGTTGTATCCAAGATCATTTCCTTCGATACGTGCACGTCCAAAAAATGCTGCTTCAACAACTCGTTCTCCTCGTGGTGTTGCAACCGCTGCAGGTAGTGCACGAATAACATCACTAAAGCCGCGATGTGTAGCGTCAACAGCTTTTTGCATCTCGTTGATTTCATAATGATCTTTAATCAAACGAGCAACTGAAACAAATTCAACTAGTTCTGCGTCACGCGCATGCTCTTTAACTGTTGCATCTACAACTTCATCGTAACCATGAAGTGCAGCAGCCTTCTTACCCTTCAAAAACTTTTCTAGTTCGGCAATCTCACGAACTTCAATTCCATAACGCTCTGAGGCTTCAGCAGTTGTGAAGCGACGACCAACCCATAGTTCACCATTCTTTGCATCGGTGTAGAAAGCAGATGTATCGCGGGTAGAACGCGGGTTAATAAACAAAATTGCATTGTGCCCATCATCGGTTGGATCCATGACAAGAACTGAATCAGGGTTTGCTTCCACACCCTGAACACCTGTGTAATAAGCAAAGGCGGTGTGTGGGCGGTACAAATAATCGGTGTCGTTGCTACGTTGCTTCGATCCACCACTTGGAAGAACTAAACGAAGACCAGTAAATGCTGCAGATAGCTCTGCGCGACGACGCACACAATGAGAGATAACCTCATCTTGAGTAATCCCAGTTAAAGGTGTTGGCGCCCAACCTGTCGACATAAACTCGGCAAACGCCTCCGATGGTGCAACATCGTAAACACGCTTCGCGCCTCTATCTAATGCTTTATCTGAATTCTCCATATATCTAGCGTACAAGGCAGGGATGGCACAGCCAAAGGCTTACGCTAAACTAGGGCTGTAACAAGGAGACGTCGCATAGCCCGGTCGAGTGCGCCTCACTGCTAACGAGGTAAGGGGTTAAACCCTTCAGGAGTTCAAATCTCCTCGTCTCCGCTCTTGTAGTTATTCATTCATTGTTGTGGAAAGATAAAACAATGGCATCAGCACCCAAGAAGCATAAGTACGTTTTGCTTCAAGAGAAACTAAAGACTAAGTTCTTAAAACTGAAGCCACACTCTCAAATTCCTTCAGTCCGTCAACTTGCAACACAATATGACGTTTCAAGTATGACTGTCCGTCAAGCGCTCTCAGAGTTACAAAATGAGGGATTGATCTACACAATTCCAGGTTCTGGAACATATGTTGCTGGTGAAAAACTCTCAAAGAAGCTTGTTTTTATATCTTTTTCGGAGGAGATTCGACAAAAGGGAATGAAGCCCTCGTCGAGAATTTTGAAGGCGGAAAAAACTAAAGTAACAAGCACGAAGCTTGCGGAAATTCTACAGATTCCTGTGGGGGATTTTGCGTACCGTGTTAAGAGAGTTCGTTTAGCCGACAACGTTGCGCTATCAATCGAAGACTCCTATATCCCTTTTGATAACGCTCCTGGCCTTCTTGATCAAGACCTTAAATCATCACTGTATGAAATTTTCAGCGAAGTATATGAACGCCCAGTAGTTAAAGCCGAATCAAGCGTTTCTCCAATACTTTTAGATAAAGCCCAAGCAGATTTATTAGCTGCCCCTATCAAAACCCCTTCTTTGGAGTTTAATTTAACCGGCTGGGATGCGCGTGGAAAGACTATGGAGCACTGTATTTCAGTCAAACGCGGTGATCTCTATGAGTTTAAATTTAATATTCAAGCTTGATTTAATGCATTTAAGAATTGTTTAGTTAGCAAATACGGGTTTGTAATTGCAGTCCCAATACAAACCGACCATGCGCCAGCATTTATCGCATCAGACACAGATTGAGGTTGACTGAATCCACCTTCGGCGATTATTGGAATACTGACACGATTGGAAATTTCCTCAATCAATTTTATGTTTGGAAGTTTGTCTACGGGTATTGCTGTATATCCCGAGAGAGTTGTGGCCACGGCATCAAAGCCAAGGGCTTCGGCAGCCTGAGCGGATTCGATTGAATCGATATCTGCCAAAAGTAAAACATTTGTCTCTAGTCGTACTTGAGTCACGAAATCTTCAAGCGCCTGCCCTCCTGGACGTAATCTTCCAGTTGCGTCAACGGCAACAATGGCGGCACCAGCTTTTTCTAACTCAATTACATCGCTCACAGCCGGAGTGATGTACACGGGGCAAGAATCATCGAAACGTTTAACCAATCCAATAATTGGGACCTGCACTAATTTCGAGATAGCTTGGACATTTTCTATTCCTTGAGCACGAATTCCAACCGCTCCGGCTTGCAATACAGTCAAAGCTTGGGCGGCGATAAAGCCGGGCGTATTGATGGCGGTGTCATCTGGAACTTGGCAGGACACGATTAAGCCGTTTCGTAGATCCAGCAAGTGCGTATCGATCTTCGTACTTGCAATAGAACTGTTACTCAAAAGAGACCTCTTAATCCTTGACTTATTCCAACCATACTATAGTTTTGGGTCACCGGTCTAGCACGGTTACCCACCGTGTTGGATCACCGATTCACTTACCCTCGATAGGAGAAATGCAGTGAAAAAGCTTTCAAAAACTATTGGTGCGGTAATTCTGGGAGCTACCCTCGTAGCAGCCAGCTTTACAACACCCTCAAACGCAGCAAGTAATTCAATTACGGTTGCAGAAGTAACAGCGGGTGGTGGAGGTGTCCAAACAATTCAGACACCTTGGATTAACTCAGGTTCAATCTCTCACCATGCAATGTTCCGTGCCTTGTTCAAGGCAAATGCAGACCTTACGACTGTAAAACCCGATCTCGCATCAGGCTACAAGTTCAGCAAAGATGGAAAGACTTTAACAGTCACACTGAAGTCAGGCATTAAGTGGTCAGACGGTAAGCCTGTAACAGTAGATGATGTTATTTGGTCTATGAACTCATTGTTACGCGTTGCAAAATCAAATGCGATTTATGTAAATACATTCAAGCAAATTGTTGGAAGTGAAGCTGTCAGCGGAACAAACACAACAAACATGAGTGGAATTACAAGCAAGGGAAATGACATCATCATTTCACTAAAGTCACCTATCAATACTTTGATTCCCGTACTGGCTCAGTTCATGATCATGCCTAAGCACGTTTTGGCTGATCAAGACATCTTGAAGCTAGATACAAACAATTTCTGGAAGGACCCGGTCGTATCTGGTCCATACAAAGTCGGAAAGTTTAGCCAAGGCAACTTCATCACACTTGTTCCAAATGACAAGTATGAGGGCGGTAAGCCAAATATTTCAGAGATCAACATTATTGTTTCTTCAAACCTAGTAGCAGATGCAAAATCTGGAAAGTTGGATTACTTCACAACTAACGATCCAGACACCATCCGCGCTATGAGTTCAGTTTCAACATTCAAAGGTGCACCTTTGCAGGTCCTCTTCTATCGCTACTTTGTTATTAACCCAAATACACAGTTCAGCAATGTGAAGGCCCGCGAAGCTCTCAAGTACGGAATCGACTGGAATCGCTTGGTTCCAGCTGTTTATCCAAAGCTTGGTAAGGTAATCAACAGCGGCGTTACTTCAGGCATGCCACACCACGACGCATCAATTCCTAAGTACAAGTTTGATAAGGCCAAGGCGATCGCTCTTCTGAAAGAAGCCAAGTTCGACTTCTCTAAGACTGTTCGTCTGCGCACATACAATCAAACACAACCTGCGGTAATGATTCTTCTAACTGCAGTTGCGCAACAGATGACTGATCTTGGAATGAAGGTTGAATTCCTTCCTTTCCAGGGTGATGCAACTACTGAACTATGGACTAATCGCAATTACGAAATTGCTTTAAAGGGTCTTAGTGCATTCAATGTTGGCGAGTGGTTTGCTGAGTACAGCAACCCAGCGACATTTGAAAAGTTGTTAGGCGCACAACCAAAGTATGCAACGCTAAACTCACAACTTCTACAGGCAACATCAATTCGTGAAACTGGAAAAGTTTTGAAGGCCTTGCAAAAGGAAGAACAAGCTGATCTATACAAACTGCCAATGCACTTGCTACAACAGTATGTATATGTCTCAAAGCGAATCAGTGGCACTCCAGCAAAATGGGGTAATCCACTGTATGTTTACCAAAACAACATAGCTAGCTGGTCAGCTAACTAAATAGATAAAGGCGATACTGACCGAAGTGCGAGGGTACCTTCGGTCAGTATCGTCACTCATTTCTTAAGGATGGTAATTTTTTGGTTTCGTTTCTAATTCGGCGAATAGCGATTTTGGTGCCTATGGCATTCACTATCAGTGCGTTAATTTTCTTCGCATCACGCCTTTCACCGATCGACCCTATAAATGCGATGGTTCCACCGGACATGGCTGCAGATTCAGAGAATCTAGCTCAGCTCCGTGAAGAGCTTGGTCTTAATGATCACATCATCCTTCAGTACTTTCATTGGCTTCGAGACATAGTTACTGGCGACTTTGGATATAGCCTTCAAAGCGGCCAGAAAATCTCTGAAATTCTCGCTCTCAGAATGCCAGCCACCCTCGAATTAGTGCTTTCTGCACTGGTTTTATCTACTTTTTTAGCCTTAACCCTTGGTTTATTTGCCGGAGCAAAAAGGGGTGGTCTCGCCGATAAGTTATCGAGAATCTTTGCGGTTATCGGTATCGCGGTGCCTGATTTCTTTATAGGACTAGCTCTTTTGAATATCTTTGCCTACCGAGTCGAATGGTTACCAACTGGAAACAGAATCGCACCAGGACAAATCACTTTCTGGGATCGTTTTCCTCACCTAATCCTGCCTGTTGCTACTCTGACAATCGCTATGTTGGCGGTTTTGATTCGATACACACGCAACTCTGTTTTAGACACTTTAAATCGCGATTTTGTTAAGACAGCACGCAGTAAGGGTGTACCTGAATGGCGTGTTTTATACAGTCACGTATTTCGAAACTCTCTGGGACCAGTGATGGTGATCTTGGCTTTTCGACTTCCACTTTTAGTAGGTGGATCGATTCTTGTAGAGACTGTTTTCCAATGGCCAGGCATCGGAACCACGATTATTGCTGCCGTATCGGCATCTGATTATCCAGTGATTATGGTCATCAGTATGCTCATCGCGATGGTTATTTTGGTTGCTAGTTTCTTGGTTGATATTGTTAAATCAATCCTTGATCCTCGTGTTCGATTGGGAGGAGGCAAGTGATGCAAAAAAAGAATCCTGAGCAAAGTTCTACAGTTCGAATCTTCGTTAGTAATTTTTTGCATAACCCATCAGGTGTAATTGGCTTGGCAATCATTTCAATAATGATTCTGAGTTCAATTTTCGCGGTGCAAATATCTGGTGTCGAACCCGACTACATCGATCCGATTAACTCGCGTCTTGGTCCAAGTTTGGATCACCTCATGGGAACAGATCAACTCGGAAGAGACATGTTAAGTCGGATTCTTTCAGGTGGAAAACAATCAATCTACATCGGAGTATTGGCATCATTCCTTGCCAACCTCATTGGAACCGTTCTTGGAGCTATTGCCGGGTATTTAGGCGGCAAGATAGACACCGTTGTTATGCGAATTTCAGAGCTAGTTATGACCTTCCCACAACTAATCCTTGTACTAATCTTTGTTTCACTCTTAGGACAAGGCATCAACAATGTCATTATTGTTTTTGCTCTCACTGGCTGGATGACTACCTTCCGGCTAGTCCGAGGGGAGTTTTTCTCTCTACGTGAAGAAGCCTTCGTTGAAGCAGATAGAGCTTTCGGTTTTTCTAAGCCGCGCATTATTTTCAAGCACTTATTGCCAAACACCATGAGCCCTATAGTTGTTGCTTTCACTGTGAATATTGCGATCTTCATCATTGCAGAAGCAGGACTTTCGTTCCTAGGTCTTGGAGTCCCTGTCACGACTCCTACTTGGGGTAATTTACTGACAGCGGCACAAAACCCAGTAGTTGTAAATGAGTACTGGTGGTTATGGGTGTTCCCAGCAATGTCAATCGCAATCTTTGTTCTAGGAGTTAATTTTGTTGGAGACGGTTTGCGAGATGTCTTGGATCCTCGACATAAGTCATTAATAGTAAAAAATCGCTGGAAGAAAGCTTTCTTAGGTCGCTTTGGGGGAAATAAGTGAATACCAAAACTCAAAAAGACTTAATCCTTGATTTAAAAAATGTGAATGTTAAGTTCAAAGTGGAAGATGACACATTGCATATCTTGCGCGATGTTTCACTGAGTGTTCCACGGGGATCGTTCTTATGTGTCGTTGGAGAATCAGGATGCGGCAAATCTGTAACCGCACAGGCAATCGTTCAATTACTTCCAGACAATGGTGAAATTAGTAGCGGTCAAATTCTCTTTTCACCAGGTGATGAAGATATCGAACTTAATAAGCTTGAGAAGTTCGGAAAGCAGATGCGGGATATCCGTGGTGCGAAGATCGGTATGATTTTTCAGGACACGCTTTCCTCTTTAAACCCTGCTCATAAGGTTGGACGCCAGGTCGCTGAAAGCCTCCTGCAGCACTTCTCGATCTCCAAGGAAGAAGCTCAAACTCGGGTAATCGATTTGTTCCGCAAATTGGGCATTCCTGATCCAGAACGACGCTTTGACGCCTACCCGCATGAGTTTTCGGGTGGCATGCGCCAGCGCGTAATGATCGCGATAGCAACAATCTGTGAGCCGGACTTAGTGATTGCAGATGAGCCTACAACCGCTTTAGATGTAACTATTCAGGCTCAGATCATGACCCTATTAAAGGATTTACAAAAAACCGCTGGTAAAACCTTTATTTTAATTACACACAACATGGCCTTGGTCTCTGAAGTAGCAGATCATGTAGCTGTTATGTACTTGGGTCGGGTTGTTGAATATGGTGCTGTAGATCAAGTTCTTCGAGATCCTCGACACCCTTACACACGCGCACTAATGGCAAGCGTTCCAACTCTAGATGCCGATAAAGATGTCGCGTTGCAAACCGTTGATGGACAGACACCATCACCTGCCGAGGTAACTGTTGGTTGTGAGTTTGCTGGCCGATGCCCATATGTAATTAACGCCTGTAAAGAGAAGAGTATTGAAATGACACAGGTAGGAACTGGTCATGAGGTCAGATGTATTCGCTTGGATGCAAATGGAAAGCTTCCAGTACTTGTTGGAGGTTCAATTCATGAGTAATTCACAAACAGCTCTATACCGAGTTGGTCAGATAAAAAAGCATTTTCCTGTCTTGGGCGGAGTATTGCGTCGCACAAAGGGATATGTGAAGGCACTCGATGGAGTCGATCTTGAAGTCTTCCGCGGCGAAACTATCTCAATCATTGGTGAATCAGGGTGTGGAAAAACAACACTAGGCCGAATGCTCGCCTTACTCGACAAGCCAACAGCGGGAGAGCTTTCCTTTGACTTTGGTAAAGGACTTCAAGATGTAACCGCACTGCGCGGCGAAGATCAGATGCAGTTCCGCAAAAAAGTACAGATGATTTTCCAGGATCCATATACCTCCTTCAACCCTCGTCAACGTGTTGGAGCTGCAATGGATGAGGTTCTTCGAGTTCATGGTGTTAAGGATGAGGCGGAACGTACAGCACGTATCCAAGAAGCCTGCGAAATGGTGAATATTCGCCCTGAATACTTACAACGCTACCCTCATGAATTCTCTGGTGGACAGCGCCAAAGACTGGCAATTGCCCGTTGTTTAGCCACTAAACCAGAGTTGATTATTGCCGACGAGATCGTTTCTGCGCTGGATGTTTCTATTCAGGCACAGATTGTTAATCTATTGTTGAAGATTCAACGTGAGACGGGCTTGTCATTCATTTTTGTAA
>CAYNYE010000037.1:0-8097 GCA_964401345.1 uncultured Candidatus Planktophila sp. | reverse complement strand
TGTCCGCATCCTGACCAAGTGGCCTTCTTGCATACATGACAAGTAACTCGTGAACACATGCTTAAACTCCTTAGTTGTATCGACTAAGGTAAAAGTACCATACCCCCGGGGGTATCTGTCAAAGCCCCGTAACCTTTACCGCGGCCAGGGCTACCCCCGCCACAATCACCCAGGCAAGCATTCCCATAGCCATTGGGCGTGGACCGATCGCACGAATAGCTTTCCAGCGGACCCCGGAACCCAATGCAACTAAACCAGCGCCCAACATCAACTTGCTCACCAAAACGATGTCGCCATGAACTCGATCATTGATATCAACGATGTTGTTAATGGTCGCAACCGCAATAAATCCAAGAACAAAGTATGGAATCAGTGGAACCTTTGCGGATTGAACCTCTTGCTTACCCTGTGAGGTTAACCAACGTCGATGCCGTAAGGACAAAATCAAAACAATTGGAGCAAGCAAACAAACGCGAGCTAGTTTCACGACGATGGCGTATTTATCAGCGTCATCCCCCCAAACCGATGCTGTTGCAACAACCTGGCCAACATCGTGAACCGCAGCACCAGCCCAAGCACCAAATTCACGTGTATCTAAATTCAGCGCATGCCCAATTAAAGGCAACATGAAGATTGAGAGAGTTCCACACAATGAAATTAAACCAATGGCATAAGAGGTCTCTTCTTCAGTCGCACGAGTTTGAGGTTTGATCGCTGCAACCGCAGTTGCTCCGCACACACCAAAGCCAACTCCAATAAGTAGTCCAAGCTCGCCAGACATCTTGAAGAGTTTTGAGAGGCCAAGGATTCCGAAGATTGTGAAAGTAACAACAATGATGACGGTGATTACTCCCTTAAGACCAATCTCTTTTAGCGATACAACACTTACTTGTGCACCTAAAAGCGCAACACCGATACGCATAATTGTTTTGCTTGAAACCTTTGTTGCAGGAGCTGCAAAAGCTGGCCACTGCGCAAAGTTTGCAACTAAGAAACCAAAGGCAACACACAAAGCAAGTGGGCTAATTGCCGATTGCATATTGTTGATCTGAAATGCAACAGCAACCAATAGGCCGATTAAGCCAAACCCCGGTGCGTAAGTCTTAACCATTTAGAAACCCAGTTGTGAAAATACTTGATCGGTAATTGTGATCTCATCATCCAGGTTGAGCTTTTCTGGATTTACGCGGTTTGCGCCAGGAAGTCGTCCCCCTGCGGCATTTACCTCCGCTGCAAACTCGCTAGTGCGATTATTAGCGCCATCTACAGATAATTTGGCTGCATCAATAGCAATAACAAAGTGAGAGATCTGCTGGGGAAGCGCATCTTGGCTCGCTGCAAACATATCTGGGATGTTCTTTGCAAGCGTTGGCCCAATCAACATTCCTGTCAGTGACTCAACTAATACTGCAACTGCATATCCCTTGACGCCACCAAGTGGTGCCAACATTCCTGCAAGAGCTTCCTTAGCATCGGTTGTTGGTGCGCCATCTTTTGTAAATGCCCAACCTGGTTCTAATTCGGCACCGGCTTGCGCCTTCGCTTGAATCTTTCCTCGAGCAACCGCACTTGTTGCAAGATCCACAACAGTTGGTGGATTGGTGGGAATACCTGCAGCAAGTGGTGAGGTAGAAAGTAAAGCTTTGTTTCCACCCCACGGTGGCATAACGGCAGGTCCCGTACTAAATGCAATTCCAACTAAGCCGCGATTAATCATGGGCCAGACATAAATTCCTAGAGCACCGCAGTGATTGGAGCGACCAACACCAACTGCTGCAATTCCATTTACCATCGCGCGCTCCGAGGCTAATTCTGCTGCTTTTTGAAGTTGCCAATGACCTAAACCATCTTCGCCATCAAATACAACGAGGCTTGGCAAATCTGTAACTACCTTTAAATGTGCATCGGGCTTGATTCCGCCAGCTTGCAAACGAGAAAGATAAAACGGAAGGCGCATTAAGCCGTGGCTACCGATCCCCCATCGATCACTTGCAACGATGCATCGTGCTGTTGTAGCAGCTTCTTCTGATGGAACTCCTGCCGCTTCAAGCAAGGCTTGTGCTTTTGCGATTGCTGAACCAACAGTTAACTGGGGCATTTAGTTGCTACTTTCCTTTAACGCCCCCACTGCATGTGTGGCAGGCTTTGAGTTCAGAACTAATTCGATATTCGCGGTCAAGATTTGATTGATTCGAAGCTGACTTTCCTTGGTAATTCCGGCTACGTGAGGAGTCAGAATCAGATTAGGAATCTGCTCCATTTCGCCGTTCACTGGAGGCTCCTGCGCACGTACATCAAGTGCAGCCCCTGCAATGGTTTTAGCCTTCAGGGCGCCCATTAAGTCCGCCTCGTTAATAACCTCGCCACGACCAACGTTGACGATGATCGCATCAGGCTTCATCAAGCTAAGAGTCTGTGTGTTTATCGTTCCGTTGGTTTCTGGTGTTGAAGGCATATGAATACTTACAACATCGCTGCGCTTAAGAACATCTTCAAAGGTTGTTAATTCGATTCCTGAAAGATTTTTTGCATAAGGATCAAAGCCAATGACCTGGCAATTAAAACCTTGAATGAGTTTTGCGGTTGCAACACCTGTTGCTCCGCAGCCCAGTAATCCCCACGTCAAACCAGAAAGTTCACGTCCCGGTGTGCGAACCCAACCACCCTCACGTGTTGCTACATCATGGCCGGGAATGTTGCGAAGAAGAGAAAGTGCTAAACCAAGAGTTAACTCACCAACGCTTACTGCGTTTGCGCCAAGACCTGCCACTACTACAACACCGGCAGCATCGGCAGCTTTCAAATCAATATTGTCGAGGCCAACACCAGCACGTGCAATAACTTTCAATTTTGGTGCCGCGGCAATTAAATCTGCAGTCACCTTTGTTCTGTTGCGCACAACTAGTGCAGTTGCATCCTTAAGTGCCGCCTTGAGTTCTTCAGGGTTACTCCACAAATCATCATTACGAGTAATGGGAAAACTCCCTTCCAGTGCTTGGAAGGGAGTTCCCCATACATCTTCAGAAATCAGAATCATTATGCAGAGATGTACAACTTCGTGAATGTGAATTCGCGGTGGCCCATAACTTCAGCCTTGCATAGACGGCCGTTAACGGTGTCATAAATGACATCCATCATCATGTCGCCAGCCTTCTGAAGGTCATACTCGTAACGAAGCAAGCCTGAAACATCGAGATCGATGTGTTCAGTCATTGACTTTGCTGTCTTAATGTTTGCAGTTAACTTCAAAACAGGAACGATTGGGTTACCAATAACATTTCCTTGACCTGTAGGGAACAAGTGAATAACCGCTCCACCAGCAGCCATGAGTGTTACGCACTCGGCAGCTGCAGATGATGAATCCATGAAGTACAGACCCTTCTTGCTTGGATCTGGCATTTCCGCAGGCTTTAAAACACCTACAACTGGGACAGATCCGGTCTTTGCGATATTTCCAAGTGCCTTTTCTTCAATTGTTGTTAAACCACCAGCGATGTTTCCTTGTGTTGGTTGTGAACCAAGAAGGTTTGCACCAGTTGCTTCAATAACTTGGATGTACTTGTCGTAAGTTGCTTGGAACAAGTTACGGCAAGCATCATCAATGCAACGGTCGGCAATAAGGTGCTCTCCACCTGTTAGCTCTGAAGTTTCACCAAAGAACACAGTTCCACCAGCTTCAACCCATCGGTCAACTGCTTGTGAAGTTGTTGGGCAAGAGCCAAGACCAGATGTTGTATCTGACTCTCCGCACTTGATTGACATGATCATGTCGCCCATTTCAGCCTCTGTACGAACTAGAGCAGAGGCATCTTGTAGGAACATTGCTGCAACGCGGCTAGCTTCCTGAATTACTTGCAGATCACCCTTGCCTTCGATTGAGAATGCTGCAACTGGCTTACCAGTCTTTGCAATTCCATCTGCAACACGTTGTGTCCACTTTGGCTCGATACCAATAACAACAACCGCTGCCACGTTTGCGTTAACGCCAGTTCCAATAAGTGTGTCAAAAGTTAGTTGTAGATCTTCACCAAACTGCAAACGCCCAAATGCGTGAGGTAGTGCCAAAGTGCCTGGAATAACCTTTGCGACAGCTTCAGCAGCTGCATTAGAAAGATCATCGAGAGGCAAAATAATTACGTGATTGCGGATACCCATAGTGCCGTTTTCGCGGCGGTATCCCATTAAGCGCGGCTTGCTTCCCATCGATAACTCCTCATGTTGTGTGTGTGAATGTAATCGCCCTTTTTGATGGCAGCTGATGCAAGTCCGACTTTGATGCCGTACTTAATGATTGCGTCGCCCTCAGCAAGATCTGTGAGCGCAAATTTGTGTCCTAGTGGAATCGCGTGGTTAAGCACCGCGGTGCCCTCGGTTCCTTCCTTCACGGAACGACCGTGAAGAGTTCCTGGTTGCAGATCTTCCATCGCAACAGCGACATTGTCGCCATCGTGGTGGAGCAGATACTGCGGTGGAGTTATTGCCATATCTACACAAGCCTCTCTTCGCATATAAATGGGTAGTGGTCTGACCTCTTGCTGGAGTCTAGGACAGTTGAGCGTGTTTCGTCTACCCCCCTGCCCAAATTTCTTGAAGTGGTCTAACCTGTTGCCATGAAATCAGAGCTTCGTTACGGGATTATCGGCGCCGGCAGCATGGGCCGCGAGCACATTGAGAACATCAAGGTCATGGGTGGAGCGGTAGTCACAGCGATCAGCGACCCTCATGTGCCATCTCAGGAAGCCGCCCTGGCAATGGCCCCTGGAGCCACAGTTTTCACCGATCATCGCGCACTGCTGGATTCAGGATTAATCGATGCTGTTGTTATCGCTACCCCTAATGACACTCATGCGGCAGTTTTAAAGGATGCGCTTGAAACAGATTTGGCTGTCTTCGTTGAAAAGCCACTTGCTACAACGGTCGAAGATTTGAAATCAATTCTTGCGTGGGATGACAAGCGCAGCGCGATGACGTGGATGGGCCTTGAGTACCGATTTATGCCACCAGTTGCTGAAGCAATTGCGCGTGCGCAAGAAGGCGAAGCTGGAAAGATCCACCAAGTTTCAATCCGCGAACACCGCGAACCTTTCTATCCAAAGGTTGATAACTGGAATCGTTTTGCAGAACGCACCGGTGGAACCCTTGTCGAAAAGTGTTGCCACTACTTCAACTTGATGGACATCGTTGTCGGAGAAACACCTGTTCGTGTTTTTGCTTCAGGTGGTCAGAGCGTCAACCACTTAGATGAAAAGTATGATGGCAAGCAAGCAGATATGTTGGATAACGCATTTGTTGTTCTCGAATACGCAAATGGCGCACGCGGAATGTTGGATCTGTGCATGTTTGGTGAAGGATCTTTTGATAAAGAGATTCTGACAATTGTCGGTGATGTAGGAAAGATTGAATCATTCCTACCGTCACAGGTACTGCGCGCTTCACGTCGCGACTCAATTGGAAAGCTTTCCGGATGGAAAACAGGTGCAGCACGGACCCCTGGTAGCGAGCAAAAGATTATTCATAACTACGATGTGAAGTACATGGGTCACCATTACGGCGCTTCATACATTGAACACACAAAGTTCCGTGATGCGATTCTTAACTCAACTCCAGCTGAAGTCACCTTAAAAGATGGAGTAACTAGCGTTGTAACTGGCCTTGCTGCTCATAAGAGCATTAATGAAGGCCGAGTTGTTGAGATCAAAGAGCTCTGGGGCTAATTACCAACTGCTCCAAGGCTTTGCGTGGGTATCAACGATCTCTGCAAGCTGTTCTAGGCGTGGAATAGAGACTTCACGCAGCGCCTTTGGAATATCTGGTGCGCTAACAATGTCAGCCCATACGGCACGACCTGCAAGGAAACCACTAGCTCCACCCATCGCACACGCCTTAACCGCATCATTAAAGAAAGGCTGCTTCACACCATTTGAAAGAACAACCCAAGGTGAACCAATCGCTTCTGAAATTCTCTCTGCATTCTTTGTTACTAGATTCAAATCGCCTTCGCCGTGGAATGGGACCTCAGCCTTGTAAAGATCAGGCTTCCAGGCCGCAGCTTCACGTGCTGCAATGATTAACTCTTCTTCGCGGTTAAAGCTACGAGATGAATCCGTTGGTGGCTTAACAATAATCTCGATAATTGATGGCAAACCTGAAACTTCACATAACTTATTGAAATCTTCTACCAACTTCGCGCGAATATCTGGTGATTCATCATTGCGCCATAAAACTAGAAACTTGAGTCCAACGCTTCCGATGTCGCGCATGCGAATTGGATCAACATCTGGATCGACCGCAGTATCTGTTGCAGCGCCTCCTGCTGGTCCAACTAATAAATCTGCCGCTGCGATCAATCCACATCCGCCTTGTAACGCCTTTTGATCAATGATCGCATCGATGCCAAACTCTTGATCAACCAGTAACGCTGATGCGTATGGTGAGAGTTCGCGTGCAACATCGACCTTGAACTGAGTTAACTGTGAATCAGGAACCGGAGTACTTTGGTGCGCAGCAAACATTCCTCTTAAAGCTTCACGTTGATCGACTGCAACCATTGCCAATGCTCCTGATGGACGTGCCAAATTAGTTAGTGGTTTTCTCATCAGTTTGCCTCCAGGTATGCATTGAGTTCAGTAGTGGTTGGAATCTTTGATTGCCCATCCAGGCCGCGACATGAAAGCGCAGCCACTGCGTTGGCACGACGCATCGCTTCTTGTAATTGGTGACCCTGAATCAACTGGGCAACAAGTGCTCCATGAAAAACATCGCCGGCACCTAAAGTGCTCGCTACTTCGACCCTAAATCCAGGTGCAGTGACTAGGCCTGTTTCAGGTGAAAAACCAGCGCTGCCCGCTGATCCTTGGGTAGCAACAACAGTATTTCCGGCTTTCATTGAATCGTTTTCAAGAGCAACGGCAAGATCTACGCCTGGATAGCGAAGTGCCATTTGTCGATCGGTTGGGACAAATAAATCAACCACAATCGGATCAAAGCTTTCAACGCCATATCCTGCATCAAATGAAATTAGTGGTCCCTTACCGCGCGCAATACCCATTTCATCTAAACGTGTGATGCCTACATGATCAACGTGCAGCCACTGGGCCTCTGCGATCAACTTCTTTGCTGCATCATTAACGGGGGCCTGAACGACTGGTTGGCGTGTGCTAATTGCACGTGCGCTGTGTTCCTTTGATGCAACAATCACACTTCCGGCAGTGGGAGTCGTGCCGATAGAAATACCCGATGTATCAACACCTTCTTGCGCAAATATTCTTAAGACTTCTTTTCCATCTGCATCATCGCCAATGGTTCCAACAATTGCGCTCTTCACACCGAGTCGACTTAAAGCAACTGCAGCAACTGCAGCTGGTCCCCCACCTGCACGTGAAATTTCTTCGGCGAGAACTCGTTCATCTTCGCCTGGATATTTATCAACTAAGGCAATTGTGTCTATCGTAATTACACCAACACATACGGCTTGAATAGAACTCAATTGCTGTCTTTCTTCTTTGCATCTGCAAGAGCAGTCGCACGTGCACCAGTTATGTGTTGAAGAGTTAATTTAGAGGCTAATTCGCCATTTCCACTTTCGATAGCTGCCAGAATCTCATTGTGCTCATTGCGTGAGATTTCAGATCTTCCTGGCAAACGCAAGGTGGTTTCCATCGACATCCTCATAACATCCTGCAAGACATTGAGTGTCTGATTAATGAATCGATTACCCGCGATACCAACAATAGTTAAGTGAAACTTTGCATCCAACGCTTGCAATTGATCGTAATCGATTGGTTCAATCGCAGTAATTGTGTCGATTTGATTGAGAGTTGCGCGCAATAAGCGGATATCCTCTTTTGAAGCTTTTTCAGCGGCCCACTTAGATGCTGGGACCTCTAACACCTCACGTGCATCAAAGAGTTCGTTTAGTCCATGCGTCTTAGTCATTACAGATGCTCGAAGCTCTTGAGCAACTACTGGCTCTTGAACAAATGTGCCCTGTCCATGTTTGATGTGTACAAGACCCTGCGCCTGCAGAATATGAAGTGCTTCGCGCAGGCTAGGACGACTTACTTCGAGCAAGTCAGCTAACTGGCGCTCAGGTGGCAA
>CAYNYE010000036.1:0-8147 GCA_964401345.1 uncultured Candidatus Planktophila sp. | reverse complement strand
TGCCGGTTTTCAAGACCGGTGCACTCGGCCGCTATGCGAGCCCTCCGTGGGAGAGGCTACCTGAATATGGCTCAGGCTAAAAATCGAGGTGGTTTTAAGCGGGCAGATTCAGAAGTTGTTCAATGATCTTTGCGACGCCATCAGCTTCACAAGGTTCGGCTACGCCTTTGGCAAATGTTGGGGCTTCTGGGTGGCCATCTGACATCGCAAATGAACGTGACGCCCATTCCAACATAGAAAAGTCATTGGGGTTATCACCGAATGAAACGCAATCATCGGCGGTTAACCCAAGTCGCTCAGCCATCATTGCCAGGGTTGCACCCTTTGAAACATTAAAGGCTGAAATTTCAATCAAGGAATCGAGTGAGGTTGAGTGTGTAACCGTTACAAGATCATGAAGCTCGCGATGTGCAACTTCGACCATTTCATCGGATGTAAATTCATGATTACTGCAACGTCCTAAGATCTTCAAAGCTGGACGTTTGATCGCATCTTCAATTTTGCTCACACCAACATTATCTAGACCAACATCCCACTTTGGAATGTAAGCAATTTCGCGGTGGTAGTGATCATTTGATTCAACTGCAAATGACATCTCTGGCATTGCGATTCGCATACGGCGAACAACTTCTAATTGTGTTTCAGTCGAAATCATCCACTCTTCTAAAACTTTGTCATTCATTAAGTCGTACAGCATCGCACCGTTGCAACAGATTGCTTCACCAAATCCAAAGGCTTCGCGAATTTCACCCATCCAACGTGGTGGTCGACCAGTTACAAAGAAAACGTGCACACCGAGATCTCTTGCTTTAGTAAAGACATCAACTGTTCTTTGAGAAATTACACCTTTATGAGAAACAATCGTTCCATCTAGATCTGTTGCAATGAGCTTGGGACGTTTACTCACACCAACTCAAATCGTGTTGTTCCTAAGAATGGTTGTAACGCAGCTGGAACATTTACAGATCCATCTGCATTTTGGTGGTTTTCCAAAATCGCAACAATCATGCGAGGAATCGCGACTAATGTGCCGTTTAGTGTTGCAACCGCCTTGGTGCCATCTGCATCCTTAAAGCGAATATTTAAGCGGCGAGCTTGGAATTCAGTGCAGTTAGATGTACTCGTAACCTCGCGGTACGCCTCTTGTGTAGGAATCCACGCTTCAATATCAAACTTACGGTTTGCGCTTGATCCAAGGTCGCCAGAGGCAACATCAATGACGCGGTATGGAATCTCCATTGCATTGAGGAAATCCTTCTCCCATTGCAATAAACGCTTGTGTTCTTCCTTTGCTTGATCTGGATGGCAGAAGGAAAACATTTCAACCTTATCGAATTGGTGAACGCGAATAATTCCACGCGTATCTTTTCCATAAGTTCCAGCTTCACGACGGAAACATGATGAGTAGCCGGCGTAACGCATAGGAAGTTTGTCTGCAGATAAAACTTCATCCATGTGCATCGCTGCCAAAGGAACCTCTGATGTACCAACTAGATACACATCATCCTTTTCAAGATGGTAAACATTTTCTGCTGCTTGTCCAAGGAAACCAGTTCCTTCCATCGCCGCAGGATTTACAAGCACTGGTGGAATTACTGGAGTAAATCCAGCCTTGAGCGCTGATGAAATTGCGTAGTTAACGAGTGCAAATTCCAGCATCGCACCAACACCTGTTAAGTAATAGGAACGAGAACCTGCAACCTTTGCACCGCGTTCTGTATCAATTGCCCCTAGTAACTTTCCAAGTTCAACATGGTCCTTAGGTTGGAAATCAAATGTGCGTGGAGTTCCAATATGTTCAATGACAACAAAATCTGCTTCTCCGCCAATAGGCGCATCTGGATCCAAAATGTTTGAAAGCTGCATAATTAACTGCTTGCTTTCTTCTTCTACCTCTGCGCGTTTGGAGTCTGCTTCCTTGACCTTCGCCGCTAACTCTTTTGCATTCTCCAATAGGGCTGCTTTTTCATCGCCTTTTGCAGCTCCTACAGACTTAGATAGGAGGTTTTGTTCTGCGCGGAGAGTTTCAAACTTTTCAATTGCAGCGCGACGAACTTCATCAATTGCAATTACCTTGTCAACGATTGATACATCTTCGCCTCGACCTTTTTGAGATGCACGAACTGCATCAGGGTTTTCGCGTAGGTACTTGATATCAATCATTTGCCGGCCTTTTCTCGTGGGTATGAGCCAAGGAATCGGATGTCTTCGCAGATTGCTCGAAGGCTTTCTACTGCCTCCTTCACTGATGCATCTGCGATGTGACCCTCAGCGTCAATAATGAAATGGTAATGGCCAAGCTCTAAACCGGTCGGACGTGATTGAATAAAAGTTAGGTTTACATCGCGCTTAGCGAACTCAGTCAAGATGTCCAGCAACGCTCCAGCGTGATCCATGCCGATAAACACTGCGAGAGATGTTCGGTCCCACCCAGTGTTCTTAGGAATTGAACCTGGCTTAGAAACCAAGATGAAACGGGTTACCGCACCAACATTGTCACCAATATTGTCAGCGATTACACGCAAACCGTAATGAGCTGCTGCAACTGGAGCTGCGATCGCGGCATCAAATTCTCCGCGAGAAATAGCTTCCGCTGCTGCAGCAGTTGATGCGGTCGCAATGAGCTCTGCATCTGGGTAATGAGTAGCTACATAGTTGCGGCACTGTGCCTCTGCGTGTGGATGTGTAGCGATGCGCAAAATCTCTTTTTCATCGCCTTTGATCATCAAAGCAAATGAAACTGGCAAAGTAACTTCACCAACGATTGCTAATGGCTCGCCAGTTGCTAACTCATCAAGTGTGCGTGCTACAACACCTTCAACTGAGTTTTCAATTGGAACTAAAGCAAAGTGGGCTTTACCCAAACGAACCGCATCAAGTGCAGCGGTGACGTTGGCATAAGGCATTAGGCGATCATTTGAAGAAGTGATCTTTTTAAGAGCCGCCTCTGTAAATGTTCCCTTGGGACCGAGATAGGCGTATGTACTCACTTGCTAATGGTACCTGAGCACCGACCTTGCATATGACGGGGTATTTGTAATCAGAACATCCACGCCATTGCTAGCGCAAAAACGCATATCGTCAGCATCATCAACGGTCCACACAAAGAGTTTGCGCTCATCTGTAGAAAGTTGAGGGTTTTGGCGCAAATTTGTGACACTGGGACCAATTGCGCCGGCAGAGGTAAATCGAGACATTAATTTGTTAAAGCGATTATTCAATAGTGCAACCGTTTTTACTTGTGGTGCAATTAATCGAACTTTTTCCAAAGCAAACCAAGAAAATGACATCAGATAAATATCGGCAACTTGTTTTTCTTGATTTAGAAGTTCAATAACTTTTTTCTCAACCAAACTTCCGGTTGGTACTGGGTGTTTGGTTTCAATCGCTAACTCTTTTTTGTTGTCGCGCGCAAGAATTAACAAATCTTCTAAGGTAATTGCTTCTGGATACAAATCTTTAATCTCAGAAAGTGTTGAGTCAGCAATCCTTGCTGAATGCCCTGTTATTCGCTGCATATCAGCGTCATGCCACAAAACCAATTGATTGTCTCTAGTGATCCGCACATCGCATTCAAAACCATCGGCCCCATCATCAATAGCTGCCTTGTATGCAGCCATTGTTAACTCTGGGTGGTGCATCGAGGATCCGCGGTGGGCGTAAATCTTCACCTTTGAAGGTTACACCGTTACTCTTAGAACTATGAGCGCACACTTTTTTGATACATCTGCGCGCTCTGCCATTGGCCTAGTTCGCCAAGGTAATGAGGATTCAGCCTTTGTCTCTCCTCAATTAATCGCTGTTGCTGATGGCATGGGTGGTCACGCTGCGGGAGAAGTTGCATCTCGAATCGCAGTTCAAGTTCTTCAATCACTGACGGAGACATTAACTTCTGCGGAAATCGATGAAGACTCTGTTGAAGATTTGTTGATGCACTCGCTTCACAGTATCGATGCAGAAATATCTGTAGTTACCGATGAAGAGATTGAAAAGCGTGGCATGGGAACAACCCTGACCGCTTTATTGATTAGAGATAAGTTCATTTCTTTATTGCATGTTGGTGATTCTCGGTGTTACCGCTTGCGCGGCAATACTTTGGAGCAACTCAGCAATGATCACACCGTTATTCAGGAGTTGTTAGATCAAGGTGCGATTTCACAAGCAGAAGCTGCAGAACATCCACAGCGTTCAATGCTCACACAGGCTCTGCGTGGAGATGGTGATGTAACACCTGTTCTTCAAATGTATGAGGTTAAAAAGGGCGATCGTTACTTGCTGTGTTCCGATGGTTTATCCGGTGTTTTAACGGAAAAAGAGATCAAGATCGGCTTAAAGAAATCTGATAAAGCTGATGCGGTTAAGTTCTTAGTTGATGCGACATATGTAAACGGTGCACCTGATAATGTCACAGTACTTATCGCCGATATTTCAGATTCTTCAACAACGCCACAATCACTGTTAGGAGCAGCTCATGATTAATTCGCTGCTGGGTGATCGTTACAAATTAGGCGAGATGATCGGCACTGGTGGAATGGCTGATGTGTACATCGCTGAAGACACACGCCTTGCACGACAGGTTGCAGTAAAAGTTCTGCGTAGTGACTTAGCGCGCGATCCATCCTTTGTTGCGCGTTTTCGTAAAGAGGCTTTAGCTGCTGCAGCGTTGAATCACCCTGGAATTGTTGCAGTTTACGATTCGGGAGAAGAGCCTGCGCCATACATTGTTATGGAGTTAATCTCTGGTCACACACTTCGCGAATTAATTCACAAAGGTGAGCGTGTTCCATTAAAACGCACCCTTGAAATCGGCGAAGGAATTCTCGCCGCACTTGAGTATTCACACCAAAGCGGAATTGTTCACCGCGATATCAAACCTGCAAACATCATGATCACCGACAATGGTGATGTTAAGGTGATGGATTTTGGTATTGCCCGTGCTTTAGCTGATTTGGGTGCAACACTTACAAGTACCTGGAATGTTGTTGGAACTGCGCAGTATCTGTCACCTGAACAAGCCTTAGGTGAAGTTGCTGATCTTCGTAGCGATATTTACTCAACTGGTTGTTTGTTGTACGAAATGTTGACAGGTAAACCACCATTTACTGGTGAGACTCCTGTTTCCATTGCCTACCAACATGTATCAGGAGTTTTAACTCTACCAAGTTCAATTGTTCCTGAACTTCCTGCAGGTATTGATACTTTATTAACCGTTGCATTAGCGAAAAATCCAGATGATCGTTATCAATCAGCTGGTTTGATGTTGGATGATTTGTACAAGGTTAAAACTGGTGAGGTTGTAACTACAAAGATTGCTAAGCAACCAGTTTCTCGTCGCAAGGTATTAGTTGGTGCAATCAGCGGTGTTGCCGCCCTAGGTTTGCTTGCAGCGGGCGTGTTTTTTAGCCGTCCAGATGCGGCAACCTCAAATCTGCCTCAACTACCTAATGTTGTTGGTCTAACTCAGGCTGAAGCCCAAGCTTTGTTGGGTGATTATGTTGTCACTGTTACTCGCGCGCACGATGGAAGAATTCCTAAAGATCGCGTTGCCAGTCAGGTTCCTTTGGCAACTACACGAGTTCAAAAAGGTTCTGGTGTTGTTTTAACAATTTCAGATGGTCCTGGTGATTCAGTTGTTCCTATTGATTTAGTCGGAATGTCATTGATGGATGCACGTGGTGCATTAACCGCGGTTGGTTTGGTTATTTCTTCAACTGAAGCGGTTCCTTCGGAGGAGCCACAAGGAACTGTTTTAAAGGTAACTCCAGAACCTGGATCAACGATTACTGCAGGTACCGGAGTTGTCTTGCAGATTGCAAGTGGTGAAGTAACTGTTCCATTATTGATTGGAACTGAGGCTTTGCAAGCAAAAACTATTTTGGTTCAAGAGGGTTTCTTAGTTCGCGAAGTAGAAGGCTTTGATGCAAATCAACCAATTGGTGTTGTAATTCGCCAAGCACCAGATGGTGGAACTACACAAACCATTGGTAAATCAGTAACAATTACAATTAATAAAGCGCCGTAATTTAACGGGAAACTACTGGAGATAAACCAACTGCACGTTCGCGAGCGCCTTTATCTCCACACATCACCAACCAGTTAGCAAGCATTTGATGTCCATGTTCAGTTAACACCGACTCTGGATGAAACTGCACACCCTGAATTGGAAGTGATGTGTGCTCCATCGACATTACTAAACCTGAATCTGTCGATCCGGTGATGTGTAATGTGTTTGGAACAGAATCCTTTTCAACACATAGTGAGTGATAACGAGTCGCAGTAAATGGAGATGGAAGATCTGCCAACACACCTTCTTGATTGTGATACACAAGTGAAGTTTTTCCATGCAAAAGTTCTGGTGCCCGTGAGACCGTTGCACCAAATGCGACACCGATCGCTTGATGTCCAAGGCAGACGCCAAACAATGGAATTGAATGTTCAGCGCAGTACTTGATCATCTCAATCGAAATGCCGGCTTTTTCTGGAGTTCCAGGCCCTGGGGAGATTAATACGCCGTCGTAATTGGCAGCTTCGGCAGCGGCCACCGCATCGTTGCGAACCACAGTGCATTCGGCACCCAATTGCTGCAGGTACTGCACCAAGTTAAAGACAAAGGAGTCGTAATTATCGATCACGAGAATCTTGGCGGCCATAGGAGCATTGTGTCTCATGGTGTATCTTTCGCGTATGCCTAAATCAAAGCTACGTAAGAAGGTCGCTGAGCAGCGCGCTCACAATCAAGAGGTTCATGTTGAAACCCCTCACGCACCATTGGAGAGCCCAAAGTGGCTTGCTCCAACTATGGTTGCAGCCTTCTTAATCGGCTTGTTCTGGATCGTGGTCTTCTATGTATCTGAGACCCGCTACCCAATCTCAGGTATCGGTGCCTGGAACATGATCATCGGCTTTAGCTTTGTAGGCGTGGGCTTCTCACTCGCTACTAGATGGCGCTAATTACACCCTTGTAATTCGATCCACATTGTGGGTAAACCCTGTGGATAACTTATCGGCGTGCCATAACGAGCTGCGCCGCTACTACCCCGCCGATTAATCCGCCTAGGTGTGCCCGCCAATCCACCCCGCCTAAAGCAAAGCCGAAGAAGAAGTTAATTCCAATAATGACAACGATGGATCGGATATCTGCGCCGATTCTCTTGCCGACAATTGCAAGTGCGCCAAACAAACCAAAGATTGCACCAGATGCCCCAACAGATGCCCCATAAATAGGTGCGAAGTATGCGGATGCAAGTGATCCAGTAAGAAGTGAGAAGAAGAAAACAATTAAGAACTTTTGTTTTCCGAAAGCTGATTCCAGTGGGTTACCTAAAACCATCAGTGAGTACATATTAAAACCTAAGTGAAGAACTCCACCATGGGTTAACGCAACTGTGAATAAGCGATACCACTCGTTGCTAAATTTCAAATATTCAAAACTTGGTAATAGCAACTGTTGCTGCACAGTTGGTACCAACATCTGCAGCAAGTATGCACCGCAGATAACTGCGATTAAAGAGTAGGTAGCAGAACGCTTAAGCAACTGTAACGCTGTTGATTGTGATGTCAGTTGTTGGCTTGTCCTGTGCGCCAGTCTTTGCAGTTGCGATCGCATCTACAACAGCTTGGCTAGCTGCATCCTTAACCTCACCGAAAATGGTGTGTTTGCGGTTCAACCACGTAGTTGGTGCAACGGTGATGAAGAACTGTGAACCATTTGTTCCTGGGCCTGAGTTAGCCATTGCAAGGATGTATGGACGATCAAAAACTAGTTCGCCATGGAACTCATCTTCGAAACGGTATCCCGGTCCACCTGTTCCGCGACCTAGTGGATCTCCACCTTGAATCATGAAACCATCGATGACGCGGTGAAAGATTGTTCCGTCATACAACTTTGCAGTTGTCTTCTGGCCTGTACGTGGATCTGTCCACTCTTTTGCACCAGTTGCCAACTCAACAAAGTTTGCAACTGTCTTTGGTGCATGGTTTGGGAAAAGTTCGATGACGATGTCACCAAGTGATGTATGAAGGGTAGCTGTTGTAGTCATGGCGTTAGATTACGCTAAAGATCAACGGGTTTTTACGGGTTACAACTCATGCAACGTGCTGGATCTAAAGTCAGGTTAATCACAGCACCGGGCGCTGTGTATTCACAT
>CAYNYE010000035.1:0-8611 GCA_964401345.1 uncultured Candidatus Planktophila sp. | reverse complement strand
GAACTCGTAGTGAGCGCCAACTGTTGTTGGTAGATCATCTACAAAAAAGAGTGTGAACATTACTTGTTGAACACACCTTTAAGTTTGCTGAAAATAGAACCATCTTGACCTTTGACATGGGCATCGCTGGATTTTTCTCCACGCAGATCAGCAAATTTACGGAGCAAGGCTTCTTCCTCTTTATTGAGCTTGGTCGGTGTATGAACTTCGACGTGAACAATTAAGTCACCGCGATCTCCGCGACGCAGACGAGTCATTCCCTTGCCCTTAATAACAACAGGTGTTCCACTTTGTGTTCCTGGCTTTATCTGAACTTCGACCGGACCATCTAAAGATTCAACGGTAACTGTGGTTCCTAAGGAAGCAGCCACCATGCTGATATCTAGCTGCATGTGCAAGGTATCGCCATCGCGAACCAAGTACTCGTGAGGTTCTTCAACGATCTCCACGTAAAGGTCACCTGCCGGTCCCCCACCTGCACCAACTTCTCCGCGACCAGACATTTGAATCCGATTTCCGGTTTCAACTCCAGCAGGAATCTTTACATCAATAGTTTGTCGACTTCGAACACGTCCTTCGCCTGCACATTCGCGGCACGGGCTCTTAATAACACTTCCGTATCCATTACAGGTATTACATGGACGCGAGGTCATTACCTGTCCGATAACTGAACGAACAACTTGTTGGGTTTCTCCGCGTCCCTTACAGACCATACACATCTCAGGATGATCACCGTCTTGGCAACCAGTGCCGGTGCACTTAGGGCAAACAACTGCAGAATCAACGGTAATTTCACGCTCTGTTCCAAAGCATGCTTCATTAAGATCAACTTGAATTCGGATTAATGAATCTTGACCTGCACGTGTACGAGGACGTGGTCCGCGTGATCCGCCACCACCAAAGAATGCATCCATGATGTCGCTGAAGCCACCACCAAAGTTTGCTCCACCAAATCCGCCACCAAAGCCGCTACCGCCCATGTCGTAGTTTTGGCGCTTTTGTGGATCGCTCAAAACATCGTAGGCCTCTGTTACCTCTTTGAACTTTTCTTGAGTGTGAGGATCTGGATTCACATCTGGGTGAAGTTCGCGCGCAAGCTTGCGATACGCCTTTTTAATCTCATCGGCGGTTGCACCTTTTGTGACACCTAAGGTCTCGTAATGATCAGCCACTTATGCACCTTCACTTATAAATCGTCCGACATATCGAGCAACCGCATCTACTGCGGCCATTGAACCTGCGTAATCCATTCGGGTAGGACCCATGACTCCCAATCCACCAAGAGGCGACTCTGCTAAACCGTATCCAACTGTTACTAGAGAAGTTGTTTGAAGATTTGCATCTGACTGTTCACTGCCGATTCGAACATGCACCGTTGAATGCGCTTCATTCAGCAGTTTCATCAAAACAACTTGTTCTTCAAGTGCTTCAAGAATTGGTGAAAGTGTCATTCCCAGATCTTCCGCAGATCGAGCCAAGTTAGCAGTCCCTGAAATCGCCATCTTGTCGCGGCTATTTTGTTCTCCAATGATTGGGTATGTAACAACAGCTACCTGCTTAGTAATATCTGCCAACAACTTGGCAGACTTTCGTAACAACTCTTCAAGATCACTTGATCCTTCAAGGAAGGTTTCAATTGCACGACGTTCAGGCGTGGACAACGGCTTAACCGTTGCAAGCTTGTCTACAAAAACTCGGTATCCACGATCAGTTGGAATACGCCCTGCACTTGTATGTGGCTGCGTAATCAAGCCCTCATCTTCAAGGACTGCCATTTCATTGCGAATCGTTGCAGGTGAAATCCCAAGCCCATGGCGTTCTGCGATCGCCTTTGAACCGACAGGCTCTTGGGTCGCAACGTACTCATCGACAATTGCGCGGAGGATTTCTAGACGACGTGATGACATTTGTGCCTAGGGTACTAGATTGTTATTTCTCGCACGATTCGATCTGCAATCAGGCGGCCCGCAGGGCTCAGAATGATGCGATCCTCGTGCAGTTGAATAAAACCATTCTCGCGGTAGACCGCCAAAACCTCTAATTGATGGGGCTCTAGAAGTTCAATCTGTAAACCTTCTCGCATGCGAATTCCAAGCAGAATTGACTCATCTTTAATCTGTTCTGGAGTTAGCTGCTCGCTATCTAAAACCGGTGTCTCTCCTGCGAAAACCTTTTGCTTGTAAGTCGTTGGGTGCTTCACATTCCAGAAACGTTGTGCATCGATATGTGAATGAGCACCTGGCCCTAACCCCCACCAATTCTTATTTTCCCAATAGGCAATGTTGTGGCGACATTGATGGCCAGGCTTCGACCAGTTTGAAAGTTCGTACCAGGTTAGACCTTTGGCTTCACACATCTGATCCACCAGCAGATACATATCTGCCATCAAATCATCATTAGGCATTGTTAAATCTCCGCGCTTAATCTGTGCAGCAAGCTTGGTTCCGGTTTCAACAATTAATGCATAAGCGCTGATGTGATCAATATCCAGCGACAAGGCGTTTTCAACAGTTTCGCGCCAATCATCCAGGGACTCCCCTGGTGTGCCATAAATCAAATCTACGCTGATTGATTTAAACCCTGCAGCTCGTGCCATGGTGATCGCTTTTTCAACATTAGCTGGATTGTGTGTGCGATCTAGTGCTGCCAAAACATGTGGCTTTGCAGATTGCATTCCAAATGAGATTCGATTGAAACCAACCTCTAGATAACGGGCAAGTTTTTCTGCCGTAACTGAATCAGGGTTAGCTTCTAAAGTTATTTCACAATCTGCGGTTAAACCATTGCGGGCTTTAATCGCTGCGATCACTCGACCTAAGTCATCTGCCGGTAGTAATGATGGAGTTCCACCGCCAAAAAAGATCGTTGGAACTGGATCAGTTGGCGCAGCCTCTAATTCGCGCAAAACCGCATCGATGTAATCGTTACTGACAATCTCTAGGGTTGCACCATCTTGAAGTTCACTAGGTGTGTAAGTATTAAAGTCGCAGTAACCGCAACGTTTAATGCAGTACGGAATATGTACATAAAAGGAGAGCATCATTGCCCTGCTTTACGCGCAGCCTTAATCTGTTCGATATCAGCATCGGTTGCAAGAGCTGCAACGAAGGCTTCTTGTGGCACTTCAACGCGTCCCACCATCTTCATGCGCTTCTTACCCTCTTTTTGCTTTTCCAACAGCTTACGCTTACGTGAAATATCTCCACCGTAACACTTGGCCAAAACATCCTTACGGATCGCACGAATACTTTCGCGAGCAATGATTCGCGCACCGATTGCAGCCTGAATAGGAACCTCAAACTGCTGACGAGGAATAAGTTCGCGAAGTTTTCCGGTCATCATTACGCCATATGCGTACGCCTTGTCGCGGTGAACAATTGCGCTAAATGCATCAACCGCTTCACCTTGTAGCAAGATATCGACCTTAACCAAGTTGCCCTCGGCTTCACCCTTTTCTTCGTAATCCAAAGATGCGTAACCCTTTGTTCGGCTCTTGAGCTGATCAAAGAAGTCGAAAACGATTTCAGCTAATGGAAGGTCGTAACGGATTTCAACGCGATCTTCAGAGATGTAATCCATGCCTAGCAATACGCCACGACGATCCTGGCATAGCTCCATGATTGTTCCGATGTATTCAGATGGCGCAAGGATTGTTGATTTAACAATTGGTTCAAAGACTGCTGCAACCTTTCCATCTGGAAATTCCGATGGATTAGTAACTCGTACCTGCTTGCCATCCTCCATATTGACGTTGTACACAACGTTAGGAGCGGTAGAAATAAGGTTTAACTTGTGTTCGCGTTCTAGACGTTCGCGCACAATTTCCATGTGGAGTAGACCCAAGAAACCACAACGGAAACCAAAGCCAAGTGCTGCAGAGCTTTCTGGCTCGTAAACAAGTGCTGCATCGTTGAGCTGCAACTTATCCAGCGCTTCACGAAGAATTGGAAAGTCAGCACCATCTAATGGGAATAGACCCGAGAAAACCATTGGCTTTGGATCTTTGTAGCCAGATAGCGCTTCTTTAGTTGGGTTGTTGTAGGTCGTAACAGTGTCACCCACACGTGATTGACGAACATCTTTAACACCAGTGATTAAGTAGCCTACTTCGCCTACTCCAAGACCCTTTGAGGCGATTGGTTCAGGTGAAATAACGCCAACTTCTAACGCCTCGTGACGAACTCCGGTTGAAAACATCTGGATCTGTTCGCGTGGTGACAAGTGTCCATCAACAACGCGGACGTAAGTAACTACACCGCGGTATGAGTCATAAACAGAGTCAAAGATAAGCGCGCGAGCTGGTGCATTTGCATCGCCAACTGGTGCTGGAATTTGAGCAACGATCTGGTCGAGCAATTCTGCAACGCCATCGCCAGTTTTTCCAGATACACGTAAGCAATCTTCTGGTTCGCATCCGATTAACTTTGCAAGCTCTGCCGCAAACTTTTCTGGTTGCGCGTTAGGTAAATCAATCTTGTTGAGAACAGGAATAATCGTGAGGTTGTTTTCCATTGCAAGGTAAAGGTTTGCAAGGGTTTGCGCTTCGATTCCTTGTGCGCAGTCAACAAGCAGAACCGCACCTTCGCATGCTGCTAGCGAGCGCGAAACTTCATAGGTAAAGTCAACGTGACCAGGTGTATCGATCATGTTCAGGATGTATTCCTGACCATCGATTGATGAACGCCATGGCAAGCGAACCGCTTGAGATTTGATGGTGATTCCGCGTTCGCGTTCGATATCCATGCGATCGAGATACTGCGCGCGCATGTTGCGAGCTTCTACAACCTCGGTGATACCCAACATACGATCGGCAAGAGTTGATTTACCGTGATCAATGTGGGCAATGATGCAGAAGTTACGAATCTGCGCCGGGTTGGTTGCTGCTGGTTGTGGCGCCTTAGCAAGTGAAATTGCAGGCATGAACCTAGCCTCGCTTTACAGTAGTAAAGGGATTAACGTGCGCCGGCTTTGGCAGCTGCCTTAGCCATTGAAGACTTCTTGTTTGCTGCTGAGTTCTTGTGAGGACCACCCTTTTGCACTGCAACATCCAGTGACTTTGAAGCAGCGCGGAGTTCGGTGGTGATCGCAGCAGAATCGCCTGCAGCTACTGCATCACGGAACTTACGGACAGCGGTCTTGATTGAAGAGCTCACAGACTTGTTGCGAAGGCGTGCCTTCTCGTTGGTCTTGATGCGCTTGATCTGAGACTTAATGTTTGCCACGTGCGTAGTTCTCCGAACTTTAGGTTGAGGGGTAAGGGTACCCATTTGAGCGCTTAGGCTCAAATCGGGCTTCTGCTAAGCGGTGATGATCCCCGAAGAGGCTGCGCGGCGGCGCTTTCGGCCACCTGTCTTGACCTCGGTCTGTGGGGCCGCTGGCTCTTGCGCCTTTGGCTCATCATTTAATGATTCGTGGAACTCGTGCTCGGTCGCATCCTTCTCATCGGCATCTTCATGCTGTGAGGATGGAGTATCAAGCTGAGGCATTGGAGCCTTCATCTTTACCGGCTCCATGTGGATGTGAATTCCGCGTCCGCTACATGAATCACATGTAGTTGAGAAGGCTTCGATAAGTCCCTGTCCAACACGCTTACGTGTCATCTGGACCAAACCAAGTGAGGTTACTTCTGCAACCTGGTGCTTGGTGCGGTCGCGACCAAGGCATTCAACCAAACGACGCAGAACCGCTTCACGGTTTGATTCAAGAACCATATCGATGAAGTCGATAACAACAATTCCACCTAAGTCACGAAGACGAAGTTGGCGTGCGATCTCTTCTGCGGCTTCAAGGTTGTTCTTGGTAACAGTCTCTTCGAGGTTTCCACCCTTACCGATGAACTTACCGGTGTTAACGTCGATAACAACCATTGCTTCGGTGCGATCGATAACAAGTGATCCACCTGATGGCAGATACACCTTGCGATCAAAAGCCTTTGCAAGTTGTTCTTCAACGCGGAAGTCAGCAAATAGATCGCCGCTTCCGGTGTACTTCTCAATCTTCTGAGTTAACTCTGGCGCGATGAAGCCAAGGTAATTTGTAACTTCATCCCACGCGGTTGATCCCTGAACAGTTAACTTACGGAAATCTTCATTGAAGATATCGCGGATAACACGAACAGCAAGATCTGGCTCTTGGTACAGAGCAGCTGGTGCATGGAAGTTTGGATTCTGACTCTTTGCGTAGATGTCTTCCCATTGTGCCTTCAAACGTGCGACATCATTGGTGAGATCTTCTTCGCTTACACCTTCAGCAGCTGTACGAACAATGACGCCAGCTTCTTCAGGGATCAAGTTCTTCAAAATTGATTTCAAACGTGCACGCTCTTCTTCAGGAAGACGCTTTGAAATACCTGACATTCCGCCACCAGGAACATAAACAACGTAACGGCCAGGTAATGAAATCTGGCTAGTTAAACGTGCTCCCTTTTGGCCGATTGGATCCTTAGTTACCTGTACTAATACTGGCTGGCCAGTCTTTAATACCGTTTCGATCTTGCGTGGCTGAGATTCAGAAATACCTGCTGCGTCCCAATTAACCTCGCCTGCGTAAAGAACTGCGTTGCGGCCCTTACCAATGTCAACGAATGCAGCTTCCATTGATGGAAGAACATTTTGTACACGACCTAGGTAAACGTTGCCAACGTAAGAAACGTTGCTATTGCGGTTTACATAGTGCTCAACCATTACGCCATCTTCAATAACGGCGATCTGGGTGCGATCAGCGATCTGACGAACAAGCATCTCACGGTCAACATTTTCGCGACGAGCTAAGAACTCTCCATCAGTAATAATTGTTCCGCGCTTGCGATATGGCTCGCGGTAATCGCTACGTCCACCGCGGTCATTGCGATCGTATCGGTCGTTACGATCACGACGGTTGCGGTTGTTGCGATCATTGCGGTCGTTACGATCATTGCGTGCTGGACGCTCTGGGCGTTCACGCTTTTCGCGAACCTTTACAACTGTGATGACACCATCTTCTTCGATGGTCTCCCCTGGCGTTACACCTTCACCAGTTGCGCGGCGACGGCGACGGCGGCGAGTGCTTGTTGCACCTTCTGCTGAATCCTCGTCGCTACCTTCTTCGCTTGAACTCTCTTCATTGTTCTCAGTATTGGTTGCATCAGCTGAACCTGGCTTGCGACGACCACGGCCACCACGACGGCGACGACGGTTGCGATTACCGCGCTCTTCAGAATCTCCTGCTGTGCTTTCTGCAGCTGCTGGCTTTTCTTCAGTTACCTCTGGAGCATCTTTCTTCGCCGCAACCTTCTTGCGTGGTTTGCTCTCTGCGGTTTCTTTTTTAGCTGCTGGCTTTTCAGGTGCAGCTTGGAAGATAGGCACTGGAACTGCAGCAGCCTTCTTACGGGTTGTCTTCTTTTCTTCAGTTACTTCGGTAACTGCAGCCTCTGCTTTTGCAGATGCTTTCTTAACCGCACGCTTGCGCGGTGTTTTAGGCTCAATCGCCATGGCACCAAATCCTTTATGCCCCTTGCGGAGCTATCTTCTTAAAAAATCCTGTTGGGTTTTCCGTACCGTCCGCGCTGGGCTTGATTCGCGATTGATCGCGAGCCGCGCTGAACTGGTGCCCTAATTATGGCACCACAGGGGCGATTTGCCTATTTACCCGCGTAAACGAGCGTGAACGTTCTGCAAAAGACCAAAGCCGATCATGGTGGCAAACATCGAAGATCCACCATATGAAATGAATGGCAATGGCACGCCAGTCATCGGCATCAGCCCCAGGGTCATTCCAATATTTTCAAACAGCTGGAAGGAGAACCATGCGATTACGCCGGTACACACCAGTCGTCCAAAGGGGTCGGATGTTCGACGGGCAATTGAAAAGGCTCGCATCAGTAATATCAAATATAAAATCAAAATAAATCCGCTGCCAACAAAGCCAAGCTCTTCACCGGCCACGGTGAAAATAAAGTCGGTCTGTTGTTCCGGAACAAATCGTCCATTTGTTTGTGGACCGTTGAATAAACCTGTGCCTAATAAACCACCAGAGCCAACAGTGATTCGTGCTTGGCGTAGCTGATAACCAGCACCTTGTGTGTCAGCGTTTGGATCCACAAATGTTTGCAAACGATTTACTTGGTACTCGCTGATGACGCCAGCTTTGACAGCAACAAAACCACCCAGCACAGCAAGAAGCAACAAACCAGCCACCCAACGTGCAGGTGCACCAGATACTGCGATGATCGTTACAACCGCTGCTGCAATGATCAAGATAGTTCCCATATCGGGCTGCAAAATAATAAGTAGCACTGGAATCGCCGCAATGGCAAGTGCCTGTAAGACATCCTTGCTTGTCGGCTCATTACTGTCATGAGTACGTTCAGAAAGAATCATCGACATACCAATGATGATCGCAATCTTTGCAAGCTCTGCAGGTTGAATCTGGAAACCACCAGGAAGCGCGATCCATGCACGCGCACCATTGATCTCAGCGCCTAAACCTGGAATCAAAACGATGATTAAGCCAAGAACGCCAGCACCCCACAAGAATGGCGTGTAGGCACGTAATAAGCGGTAATCAACAACGGTTGCGCCGTATGCCAATAAACCACCGATCAAAATATTAATAACGTGGCGCTTTAAGTAGT
>CAYNYE010000034.1:0-9027 GCA_964401345.1 uncultured Candidatus Planktophila sp. | reverse complement strand
CCAAGATAAGAACCAGCGTGAAGATCACCGCTGAGAGACCGAAAGCTGTTCGGTAGGAGTAAATATCAGATACCCAGCCAATAATGATTGGCCCAAAGATCATTCCTGCATCGCCGGCCATCTGGAAGATAGCGATTACCTTTCCGCCCTTACCTTTAATGATGTCTCCAACAATGCTGGCGGGGGTGGTTGAAAGAAAGGCTCCACCGAAGCCAAGGATGATCATTGATAGCAAGAACATCCATGCGTTGACTGCAAAGGTAAGAACCAAAATGCCAACAAAGACAATGTTTGCACCGATTATTGATGCTGCACGGCGTCCCTTGGCATCTGAAAATCTGCCAGCCTTCATCAGGATTAAACCTTGAACCACTGCAGAAATTGCAAAGCCATAACCAACTACGGCGGTTGTTGAATTTAACTCTTCTGTGACGAATACCGGAAGGATTGATGCGCGCATTCCGAAGAAAACCCAAGTGCCGATAAATGCCAAGACAAGTGCGATTCGGTAAGGAGGCATCGCAAGCGCTTCACGAATTGTTGTCGCAGGTTCAGCTGAGCTGTTTTTCACCTTTGCGCCAATCGAATCTCCCTTTAGGAAAAAAAGCGCGACGATTCCTGAACACATCAGCAGAACCGAGTACACAAAGAATGGAGCACGCAAAGAGATAACTGAAAGCAAACCACCGATTGCAGGACCTGCCATTCCACCCACAATAAATGAACCTTGATACACCGATTGGGCATGGCCACGTTGATCATCAGTGACAGATCGCAAAATTACAGAACTTGCTGCAACGGAAAACATTGATGAGCCAAGTCCACCGGCTGCTCTAAAGAACAGCAGTTGTTCATAACTTTGAGCCACACCTGCAAGGAAGGTAAAGAGGGACACCATGAATACGCCGGTGGAAAAGACTTTTCTTTCACCAAACTTATCGACCATGGTTCCTGAGATAAGACCAGATGCAAAACGAGTAATTGCAAAAGCTGAAACCATTAGACCGATAGCCGCGTTATTTACTCCAAATGATTTCGCAAAAACCGGGATCGCTGGCATCACGATGCCGAAGCCAACAGCTACAAAGAAGGATGCAGCAATAAGGATGGATACTTCGCGCGGAAGATCTCTAAATGGCGAACGGATCAACCCAGTGACTCTCCTGCAGCCTCATCACGAGCGGCTGCATACTCTTTATTAGTACGCAGAGGTGTCTCACGAAGCTTGAGCGCTAACAAGAAGCCAATCGCAGTGATTGGCGCTGCCGCAATGAAAACAACATGGAATGAGTCCACAAAAGCATTTAGCGCAGTTGCCTGAATCTCTGGTGGAAGGGTCTTGAGCACCGCAGTGTTTTCGCTAATTCCTTCTAGCTTTGACATATCAAAGCCCTTAAGCGCTCCAGGATTACTTGTTGCAAGCTCTTCAAAGTTGCTCTGTAGGTAATGCCCCACACGGTTGGTCAAAATACTTCCGAAGATTGCAGTACCAAAGACAGAACCTAGTGAGCGGAAGAATGTGTTTGAGCTTGTTGCAACACCCATATCCTTGAAATCAACTGAGTTTTGAAGGGCAATAACAATTGTCTGCATGGATAAACCAAGGCCAGCACCGACAAAGATTGCGTAGATTGCGATCTGCCAAAACGGTGTATTGATCTCTAGGCGGGTCATCATCAAAATACCAATGGTCATGAGCGCAGTTCCCATAATTGGGAAGCGCTTGTAGTGACCATGCTTAGAAATCAGTTTTCCTGAAATGATTGAAGTCGAAACAATTCCAAGCATTAATGGAATCAACTTAAGTCCCGCAGAGGTCGCAGAGTCTCCCTTTACAACCTGAAGGTAGAGCGGCAACATCACGATTGCGCCAAACATTCCAGCACCGATTACCGCGCCTAATAAAGAGGTAAGAGAAAAGGTGTGATTCTTAAATAGATGCAGCGGAAGGATTGGCTCCTTTGCGCGCTTTTCCCACATAAGGAACAAGACGGTAAGAATAATTCCAACGACTAGGTAGGTAATGGTACGTGAATCGCCCCAACCATCTTGTGGACCATAAACTGCAAGTGAGAGTAGAACTAAGGTCACGGCAGAAACCATCAAGAAGGCACCCAGGTAATCGATCGAGTGTTCGCGCTTAACCTTGGGAAGGTGCAGTACCGCTGAAGTGATAACCAAAGCTGCGATTCCAAATGGAATATTGATGTAGAAAATCCAACGCCAACCAGCCACTCCCAAAATCTCGGCATGGTCTGAGAAGAAGCCACCTAGCAAAGGGCCTGCTACTGAGGACAAGCCCCAGACAGCGCCAAAGTAACCTTGATAACGACCGCGTTCACGGGGAGAGACGATGTCACCGATGATCACAAAAGTAAGTGCCATTAATCCGCCGGCGCCTAAACCTTGTAGTGCACGGGTTGCAATCAACTGCTCCATATTTTGTGAAGCACCTGCAAGAAATGAACCGAGCAAGAAAACAACGATTGCGAATTGGAAAACAACTCGACGTCCGTAGATATCTGAAATCTTTCCGTACAACGGAGTTGAGGCTGTTGAGGTCAACAAATATGCAGTAACTACCCAGGTGTAGTGATTCAAACCGTCAAACTCTTCAACGATGCTCTTCAGCGCGGTTGAAACAATAGTTTGATCGAGGGCGGCTAGGAACATGCCCATCATTAACCCACCCAGAATCACCATGATTTCTTTGTGAGTGAGTTGATTTGTACCTTCAGTTACGTGCTTCTCATTAGACATGAAGGTAAGGTTACTCTGTGAAATCAGTTATAGCCGAACACTTAGTAAAGACCTATCGCAATGGCGAGGTCAAAGCACTCAATGATTTGTCATTAGATGTCGAAGAAGGCACTGTTTTAGGCGTACTTGGGCCCAATGGTGCAGGTAAGACAACTACTGTGAGAATTCTCGCAACGCTCTTAAAGCCAGACTCTGGATCAGCAACTGTTGCAGGTATTGATGTCATTAAGCATCCTGACAAAGTTCGTGAGCAAATTGGTTTATCAGGTCAATATGCAGCTGTTGATGAAACATTGACGGGCTGGGATAACTTGGTGATGTTTGGTCGTTTGTATCACCTAGGTCGCCAGAGCTCGATTGATCGTGCCAATGAATTGCTAGAACGTTTTGATTTAACTGAAGCTGCGCGTCGCCCAATCAAAACTTATTCAGGTGGAATGCGACGTCGCCTTGATTTAGCTGCATCTTTAATTGTTAAGCCAAAGATCCTCTTTTTAGATGAGCCAACAACCGGTCTTGATCCACGTGGTCGTCAGGACATGTGGCAGGTAATCCAGGAGCTTGTTAAGGGCGGAGTTACCTTGCTTTTAACAACACAGTATCTGGAAGAAGCTGATCAGTTAGCTGATGAGATCGCTGTTATTGATCGCGGAACAGTTATCGCTCGTGGAACATCAGATGCATTGAAAAAGCAGGTTGGTGGAGAGCGTTTAGAGATCACCGTTGAGCCGGCAGATCTTGCAACAACAAAGGAAATTGTTGCCAAGATCAGCGGTCAAGCAACGCATGTTGATTTACGAACAGTGAGTGCGCCGGTTTTGAATGGCTCTAAAGATCTTATGGATGCATTGCGTGCAATGGATGATGCGAAGATCCATCCACTCGATATCGGGTTGAAGCGACCATCGCTTGATGATGTGTTCCTATCCCTAACAGGTCACGTTGCCGAGGAAACGGTAGAAGAACCAGTGGCTAAGAAGAAGAAAGGCGGCAAGAAGTGAAAAATGCAATTAACGATGCAATGGTCATCACCAAGCGTCAGCTTCTTCAATTAGCACGTGTTCCAGAGCTACTTGTTTTCTCAACAATTCAGCCGGTGATGTTTGTTCTCTTGTTCCGCTATGTTTTTGGTGGATCGATTGATACAGGTCAACCTGGTGGATATGTACAACTCTTGATGCCTGGAATCTTTGTGCAGACCGTGGCATTTACTTTGGCTTCAACTGCAATTGGTTTAGCCGAAGATATGAAGAAGGGTTTGATTGATCGCTTTAGATCTCTTCCAATCTCACGCGGCGCGGTTATCTTTGGCCGTACCTTTGGAGATGCGCTGCTCAATATCTTGGTGCTTGCTGTTATGGCAGGTGCAGGATTTGCAGTTGGCTGGCGTCCAACATCAGGATTTATTCAAGTCTCGCTCGGTTTTATCTTTCTCTTCATGTTTGGCTACGCCTTATCTTGGATCGGAATTTTGGTTGGCCTGTCAGTGAAAGAGGCTCGCACCGTTCAAAGCGTTGGTTTCTTGGTTACCTTCCCACTGACCTTCTTATCTAACGCTTTTGCACCGACTACGGGTATGCCAAAAGCGTTGCAATACTTTGCTGAGTGGAACCCGGTCTCAACCATGGTGGCCGCGTGCCGTCAGTTATTTGGTCTAGAAAATGAGTTTGGTGCGACAGCTAATTCATGGCCAAGTCAGCATCCGCTCGAGACCTCATTGCTCTACATGGTGTTGTTAATGGTGATCTTTATTCCGCTGAGTATTCGTAAGTACAAAAACTATTCAAACTAGAAGTTTGTACTTAACTTAAATGTATTAGGCGTAAAACTCGGCGGCAACAATCTCTACAGAGATTTCGCGACCGTTAGGTGCTGTGTAGGAAACCTTTGCGCCAATATCTTGGCCAAGAACTGCAGCACCCAGCGGTGACTTCTCGCTATACACATCGAGATCACCTGAAGAGATTTCACGTGAACCGATCAAGAACTTCATCTCATCGCCAGCGATAATCGCGGTAACAACCATTCCTGCACCAACCTTGCCATCGGCACTTGCTGGTGGAGTTCCGATATGAGCGTTCTCCAACATTTGCTTCAGTTGGCGAATACGCGCTTCCATCTTTCCTTGCTCATCACGAGCTGCGTGGTAACCACCATTTTCCTTTAAGTCACCTTCAGCACGAGCAGCCTCAATCTTGGCAGTGACATCTTTGCGACCTGGGCCTTCAAGTTGCTCAAGTTCAGCGCGCAAGCGATCAGCGGCTTCTTGGGTTAACCATGTCTGTGTCATAAGGCGTAACGGTACTGGCTAATTACTTAAGGCGACAACTGGATACATCAGCATTGACCGCTTCACTGCGGGTAGGAACAAGGGTGACCAGTTCAACCTTGGATTTACCCGCAGGAATTTCTTCATCAATCTGCCCCACAATATTTTTATCAAAGTCACGGGCGATCAGGGTGCACACCACTGCTTTTTGGCTATCGGTTCGCTCAATGAAGTACCGCACCGAAGCCTCGCGGTCGCTTGGGATAGTAAATGAGACGAGTTGAGAACGTAGCGGCGGATTGGAGTGGTACAGCGCGGTCCACATAAGCCAGCCAATTCCCAGAATCGCAACAACGATCGCCACTGCAGGCCACTTAGCGCCTTTAGTTGCGCCGTATCGCGCTTCATAGTCGAACGGCTCTGGTGATTGCATGACATGATTATGACATGGAACAAGAAGAAATCTTCATGGGATCTGCCGGCTCGCTTACAGTCGGAATCTTGCTTATCGCCGTTGTCTTTTTGTTGCGCAGTTTTTACAAGCGCTTCATGGGCATAGATCGAAGCGATGACTCAACCGAATAATTTTCTTACCAAACTTTTCCAAGGTGTTGCAGTAGTTGCGATAGCAGCGCTCTTTGTTGGATTAGGTTTTTGGCAGCTGCAACGCGCCGCCGATTTGAAAGCAAGTGTGAAGGTCGCACGAACTATTGATACAAATGAGGTTCCGCTGCAATCTGTTGCAACACCTCGTGAGGCCCTTGGTGCACAGGCATTCAATAGAACGGTTTCTTTAACAGGAAAGTACATCGCCAATTTCAGAGCACCTAATCAAGATGATGGAGATGGTGTTGTTTCAGATTGGGAAGTTGCACTTGCCCAAGTAGATGAGCGATCTGCAATCTTGGTAGTACGAGGGTTGTGGTCTGAACGTTTGCTCAACCCTGACATTCAACAATCGATGGATATTGAAATTACTGGAGTTCTAGTTGCAAGTCAGTTTGCAGATCGTGCAGAAAATACGCCGGGAGTAATTTCACGACTAGATAGTGCAGTAATTGTTGGGCTGACCGATCTTGATTTATACGATGGCTACATCTTGGCCCGATCTGAATCGACGCGTGATGGTGCGCTCGAGCGCTCTCGCGTTACTGAAGAAAAGCTCAACCCAAAGATCCCTGGCTTCTACTGGCAGCACCTTTCTTATGTAGTCATTTGGTGGCTTATGGCCGGCGTTGTGCTGTATCTACCCTTCTATCGCCGTAGAGTTACCCCATGAGCGGAGCAATCAAGCGGTACCGAGTTATGGCGCTAGTAGCCGGAGTTATGTCTCTTCTGTTGTGGTTTGTTGATCTGCCAGTGGCGTATCTATTGAACAATCAAGAGTGGAAAGATGCCGTTGCCTGGATTCCCTTTGTCCACGGCTGGGTTTACGCCTTGTATGTACTGGTCGCTATTCAATTTTCCGTTAAAGCCCAATGGCCAATGAAGAAGATCATTTGGCTGATCCTGGCCGGAACCCTTCCGATCGCATCTATCGCTGCGGAGCGCAGAGTTGTTCGACAGTATTCGTAAGGTAATTAAATCTCTGATCTACCCACTGTATGAGTGGCGTTTAGTTCGGTCCTTAGATTTCTCAAAAACGCCTCACCATGTGGGAGTCATCCTTGATGGAAATCGTCGTTGGGCAAAATCCAATCCAACAAGCAATGACCCTCATGGCCATAAAGCTGGCGCTAGCAAGATCATTGACTTTTTAGGGTGGTGTGATGATGCCCAAGTTAAGGTCGTAACTCTGTGGCTGTTATCGACAGATAACTTCAAGCGATCCCAAGAAGAGATCGATGAGCTGCTGAAGATCATCGGCAACACTGTTGATGAGTTAGCTGCCACCGGTCGTTGGAATATCAAAGCGGTAGGCGCACTTGATCTCTTGCCACCATGGCTGGAAGAAAAACTCAGCTCACTCAAGCCCATCCGTAATGATGGTGTCGAAGTAAATGTTGCGATCAGTTATGGCGGCCGTCGCGAAATCGTGGATGCGGTCAAGAGTTATCTCAATGAAGAAGCCGCCGCGGGGCACTCCATCAAGGATGCACAAGAGAAGTTAACAACCGAAGATATTTCAAAGTACTTGTACACCGCTGGCCAGCCAGATCCCGAGCTATTGATTCGCACCTCGGGGGAGCAACGTCTTGGTGGCTTCTTGTTGTGGCAAAGCGCGCTTTCAGAGTTTTACTTTTGTGAAGCCTATTGGCCAGATTTCCGCCGCGTTGATTTCCTGCGCGCCTTGCGTTCTTACTCAGTGAGACAACGTCGCTTCGGTTCCTAAATCGATATCAAGATTTAACTTTTCAATCTCGCGTGTCTGCAGGCAATTACCGACTAACAGTTCTACCTTTTTGCCATCCGAAGTAACTCCGGCGCACAATTAAATCTAGGAGCATTCATTGGCTGCTAAGGGTCAGAAAGCTAAGAAAACCTTTGTTTTAGATACCAGCGTTTTGCTCGCAGACCCCGGGGCGCTCTATAGATTTGCCGAACATGAAGTCATCATTCCGATCGCAGTTATCGGAGAGCTAGAAACCAAGCGCGATCACCCTGAATTGGGCTACTTTGCCCGCGCCGCCCTGCGTGCCCTCGATGACCTGCGGGTCAGCCATGGCCGCCTCGATAAAGCCCTCACTATTACGCCCGAAGGCGGCACCCTTTCAGTAGAGCTCAACCACACCGATCTTTCCACTCTGCCTCATGGCTTCCTTCGGGATGGAACCAATGATTCGCGAATTCTTGCGATCTCAAAAAACCTGATGTCCGATGGCAAGGATGTTGTCCTTGTAACCAAAGATCTTCCACTTCGAGTTAAAGCATCTTCGGTCGGTGTTGAGGCCCAGGAGTATTTGGCAGAACTTGTCTCCAATAGTGGTTGGACTGGAATCGAAGAGTTGGATGTCTCCTCATCAGTTATTGATGATCTCTATTCAAGCGAGTTCGCCGACCATGAAGCGGCGCACCAACTTCCGGTTCACACCGGGGTAGTGCTCCATTCTGAAAAAGGATCTGCCCTTGCTCGGGTCACCGCCGACAAACAGTTGAAGTTAGTTCGCGGAGATCGCCAAGCCTTTGGGCTTCATGGCCGAAGTGCTGAACAACGGATCGCTTTAGATATTTTGTTAGATGAAAACATCGGCATCGTCTCCCTGGGTGGTCGAGCTGGAACTGGAAAATCCGCACTTGCACTATGCGCCGGATTAGAAGCGGTGATGGAAAAGCGTCTTCACAAAAAGGTTGTGATCTTCCGTCCGCTCTACCCAGTGGGCGGACAGGAGCTGGGATACCTGCCCGGCTCTGAGGGCGAGAAGATGTCGCCATGGGCCCAAGCGGTTTTTGACACCTTAGGTGCGCTAGTCAGCCAGCCGGTGATCGACGAGATCATCGACCGGGGATTGATCGAGGTCCTGCCCTTGACCCACATCCGAGGCCGCTCACTCCATGACTCCTTTGTGATCGTCGATGAAGCCCAATCTCTGGAACGGGGAGTCCTGCTCACCGTCCTGTCCCGAATCGGAACCGCCTCCCGGGTAGTCCTGACCCATGACATCGCCCAACGAGACAACCTCCGGGTCGGCCGCCATGACGGAGTCGTCGCCGTGGTCGAAACCTTGAAGGGTCATCCGCTCTTTGCCCATGTCACCTTGACCCGAAGCGAGCGCTCGCCGATCGCAGCTCTGGTGACCGAGATGCTGGAAGGTCCAACCGCCAACTAGCCGGTAGCGACATGGTCCAAAAAGGGCCAGAATCTATCTCACAGTCACATTTCGGACATATCGGACATCCCCCTTTCTGACCTGCGGTTTTACCTATCCACACCTTTGTGATTTCCTGAGAATTTCCGACTCCCGCACACTTTGATTTGCCGATGCGCCCCATCTACCGCACCATAAAGGCATTCCCCTTAACCATTGAGCCTCAATTGAGGCTGATTGGCCATGGCAATA
>CAYNYE010000033.1:0-9570 GCA_964401345.1 uncultured Candidatus Planktophila sp. | reverse complement strand
TTCGCATGAGCGTGGGTTTATAACGTCTCGATAACCGTTCCCTTAAAAAGGGGTGAGACGGGGGCTACTTAGCGGCATCGGCAGAGAAAGCAGTTGATGCAACACTCAAGAAAAACTTGATCGAACTCAATGCGATAACAGAGGCGATGACTCCCCCGACATACATAGGTAGGCGCAAGCTGTAATGCGCCAGGACTCCGCCAAGTAGCGATCCGATAGGCATCATTCCCCAGACCAAGGTTCGACGGGTTCCATGGATTCGTCCATACAGTTCATTAGGAATAACTGTTTGGTAAGTGGCCATCAACAAGATGTTCCATTGCGAAATCGCAAAGCCACCGAAGGTTGCCAAGGCAACGAAGATATAGATGTTTGGTGAGAAGCCTTGAAGCAACAAGACAACCGAGCTTGAAGTGATTCCCAAAGTCATCATGATGCTTCGGCCAAACTTCTTCGATGCTTTAGGTGCAACGATCGCACCCAGCAGTGCGCCTAATCCCTGAATGGTAAGAATCACGCCGAAGAACTTTGGATCAAGTTCCAGATCCTTAATGATGAACAACACCATCGTCGCTGTACCTGCTGAGTAACAGACGCCAATTGATGCAGTGGTTACAACTAAACGACGCAGCACCTTGTGGTTATACAAGTACTTAATTCCAAACTTTATGTCCTCAATAAAGTGAGGCTTCTTGTCCGTTGAACTTTCACTTCGAACATCTTGTAAGTACTGAATCGGAATCGAAAGCGCCAACAGGGTTGCAACGGCATAGCCAATGCTGTTAATAAAGAAAGGTAGCCAGATTGCGAGTGCATAAAGGAAGCCACTTAATGGTGAGCCGATAAACCCTTGAATCACGGTCTCTGAAATTTGAAGCCGTGAGTTTCCCTTTTCATAATGCTCTTCATCAAGGATCTGAGGAATCAAGGATTGAGCGGTCGTATCTGTCGCGACCTCGCAGACTCCAATAATGAAGGCCGAAAAAATCAACCAATAGATCGTGACATGACCTGTCGCAATCCCAAGAGCCATTACGCCAATTACTGCGCTTCGGATCGCGTTAGATCCAGCCAAAATGTATCGGCGATCCACACGGTCAACCATTACGCCGATTGGCATCGCGAAGAGCAACCACGGCAACATCACCATCGCGCCGATGACAGAGATCAGCACAGTGCTATCAGTAAGCGTGATAGCCAGAAGTGGTGCTGCTGCGATTAGAACACCGTCAGCAAGATTGGAAATAATGCTTCCAGCCCATAAACGATTAAATGCTGGACCCATAGAAACAACCTTAGTCCACCCAATTAAAGATCGGCTACAGGCAAATTAAATTAGTAAAAGTTTTTTCCCTTTTTCCACTGCAGAATGACGACCATCAACCCCAAGTTTGCGATAGACATTTCGCAGGTGAGTCTTCATGGTGTTTTGCGAAATGTGTAACTGCTTGGCGATCGCACTCAGTGGGACACCGGTAGTTAAATGCTTCAAGATTTCAAGTTCTCGCGCAGTTAGCTTTTCTTCGAGTGAACCCGTGTCGCTATTCATCGCTTGAATTCGCTCTGTCATCTCCTGAACCACACTTTCTCTAAAGACGGTGGGTTGAGCGGCTGCTGCTTTCACCATGATTGGATACAAACGGTGTTGCCTGACGAAATACTCGTGATAACCGACCTCTGCGCCAATCTCTAGTGCCTTATTTAGATGAGTAAGGGCCAAATTTTCATGATCGATATTGATTGTGGCTTGATACAAAAACTTGTTTACTTGTTCACGCGGAGTGCTCTCTGGGAATGCCTCAATAAGTGCGGGAACCTTTTTAGGGTCTGCCTGGAACTTCGCATTAATTTCAATCTGGCGAACCATTTCGGTTTTTGGCATGCGACGTAATAGTTCTTCGGCTCGCTCCCAATCATCCAAAGTGAAGCGTAGAAAGACTTCAGTCATGTCAATTAACCAGCTGAGCTCATTTGGCGCTTTCAATTGAGCGACAAGGTCTCTCTGCTGCGTAATGATCTCCATCATCTGCGGAATCTGTCCCTTTGTGATGTTTATTCGGGCGCGAGTACCTTCTGCCATCAGAAACCATGGCCACATTTGAGATGCTGAAGCTTTCTCCATAATCACACTTAGAGTTTCAGTGGCTTTATTGATCTGCGAAAGTTCTAATTGGCATCGAGCCAGAACCATGTATGCATCGAGCGGCGCACTAATGGATGCATAACCGATTAATTGTGCCTGGTTGATTGCGATATCTGCATGCTCTGCAGCCTCAAAGAATCTTCCCTCAGTCCATAAAGCGAGTGCAGTAAGGCAGGTTAGGTGATACGGAGCATTTACAAGGTTGCCTTTATTCATCAATGACCTAGCCGTTTTTAGCGAAGAGGCGACCTCATCTGGTTGGTCATACAAGAAATTGATTGAGGCCTTCAATCGAAGTAAGGCGATCAGATCCGTATTTTCTAAAGAAGGTGTCGGAGATTTATGGTTTAAAGCTCTATCAATCATCTCTAAAGATCGAGTGAATTCACCGCGAGCAAAGTACACATGCGCAAAGACCATAGAAGTCAGCTGGGTTAAGAACTCGAGCTCTTTGCTTTGAGTTGAAACAAGCTCTAGCTCAGTAGCCATGGCCTCGGCATTAGCAAAATCCAAGTTAACTAAGTGACCAACAACTTTAATGGTCTTTTTCATTACCTCGCCGCGCGTCGAAGAATCAGCAGAAAAATCCGCCCATTTGATTAATTGATCACCGCGGCCAATAGCAGCCATTTCGCGGATGCTTGTTTGCAAAATGCTGTCTAAGCGTTGGCTATTATCAGATTTGAAGATATGTTCCAGAGCTTTGCTGGAATTTCCCTTGAGCAAGAAGTGATCTGCCAACTTTTCGTGAATTCGTTTCTTTTCATCTGAGATATCCCCGTTTAGCCCAGCCAGACCCTCGTACACAATCTCGTTAAAGCGAAACACGCGATTTAATCCAGAAGATACCGAAACGAACATTCCATCGGTAGCAAGTTTATTGATGTAATTTTCTGAAAAATCCTCGCCCAAAATGATTGCTGCGATTTCGAAGTCGAACTCTTGAACCATTAACAATCGAGATATCTTTGATTTGTTTTCATCATTTAAGGTCTTAAAAGTTTCCAGCGCCAGAATCGCAAGAGGGTTAGAAGTTGCACCCATTTCAAACTGAGAATGCTGCTGACCTCGAGCAATTGATCGGGTCATCATCTGCACTGCAGCTGGCCAACCTTCACAACGTGCGATTAATTTGGATGAGTTTGAGTCGATTTCCTGGACACCATTGAGTTCGGCAATTCTGGAAACTTCTTCTTCAGAAAACTTCAGATCCTGACTGGTGATTAGGCTGAGATTTCCCAGGCTTGCATAACGCGCGAGTGAGGTTGTCGGAGTAACCCGACGCACAATAATGAGATGAACATTGTTTGGAAGAAAATCGATTAAAGATTGCGCAACGGTTGTTACATCCGGGCTATCGGTTGGACCGTTATCCAATACAAAGTTAAAGGCCTCTTTCAATTCTCCTGCGGCACCGGTCATCTTTTTAACATTTAATAAAGGATTCGCGCTTGGCTCATTTTCGAAATCTGATCCAAAATCAGGAAACTTAACCTGGATAGCGGCTAAGACATGAGCAAAGAATGTTTGGGTTGAATCGGCAGCATCTACGCTCAACCAAACCGTTGGCAGTTTTGAGCTTTCTGCCCATTGTGAAACCAAAGAGCTCTTGCCATACCCAGCAGGGGCGGCCACCACGGTAACCCCCGGCAAACCGGTCTCAAATAGATGGAATAAGTGCTTTCTTGAAATGAAATTTGCTGGAACTGCTGGAGCAAATATGCGAGAGCGATCTATAGATGGGGTGACAACATCCTTTGTGCTCATTGGTTAAGGGTGATGCCTTGTGCTCGCAGAATCAAGGCAATCTCACCCCATTCGGGGTGAGATCTACAGGCTATTTAATCTGCCCGTGGAAGCAATTCTGGGCAAGGGAAATGGCGGCCAGGTCTCCCCAGCCGCCATCTTTTACCCTCGATTATTTAAAGCGTTAGCCGATCTTTGCAACTAGTGCTTGTGCCTTCTTGAGGAAAGCTCCATCCAAGACTGAGAAGCCAAGATCTGCTCCTGCATCCTTAGCGCACTTTGGGCTCAAGATGTAAGTCGCAAGCTCCTTAACCGCTTTGCCCTTTGCAGCATCTGGATTCTTTGTATCTGCAAGTAGGTAAGAAACGATTCCTAGTGGGTAAGCACCCTTTTCCTTAGTTGCGTAATCAAAGGAAACAATGCCATTTGCATCCATTGCAGCTTCAGCTAAGAACGCTGATACTCCTGCAGAATCTGGTGCTACTGATGCGCCAGCTGGATTAATAAGATTTGCAACCTTCAATCGATTTGCAGTTGCATAGTTTACTTCTGCGTAAGTGATTGAGTAAGGAGTCTTGCCTGCAAGCTGTGAAACACCATTTGATGAAGATGCACCAACGATACGGCCAAGGTTTGCTGGGTCATTGATGTTTCCTGGGAATGATGAAGTAAATACTGCAGCCTTTGCCTTGGTCCAAGTGCTTGGTGCCGACTTGTTCAAGTAGTTTGTGAAGTTCTCAGTTGTACCTGAAGAGTCTGAACGATAAACAACCTTGATTGGCTGATTTGGAAGTGTGTAACGTGAAGTTACATTCTGTGAACGTAGAACAACTGGGTTGCCCTTGGCATCTTTCTTAACATTTCCATTTGCATCTAGGCGGTATACAACCTTTACAGATGAACGATTGTTATCTGCTGCAATTGCTGGATCATTCCAACGTGTGATCTTTCCTGAGAAGATTCCAGCGATTGTCTCGGCAGAAAGCTGCAGAGTGGTCTTAGCTGGAAGGTTGTGCAAAATTGCGATTGGTGCAGCTACAGCTGGCACGTGAATAATTGAAGAGCGTCTTGTTGATGCTGTGTGCGCTGCATCTGTAAACCAGAAATCGCCAATTGAGCGATCTGAGTTGGTGCGACCTGCACCTGAACCTGAAGATGCATAAACATAAGTATGTGAAGAATCCTTTGCAAATCCTGCCTTGCAAGCATCAATCAAGAGTGCTGGAAATGATGCACCGGAACCTTGAAGATCTACTGCGTGTGCTGGAACTCCTGTTGCCAAACCGAACGCGAGTGCAAGTGATGCAACCTTCGCGAGCTTTGAAATTCTCATGTACTTCCCCTCATAGATGTTTGAACTACGAGGCAAACCTATGGAGCAAACATGAACGAAGAGCGCTCGGAATCCGAACGCTCTTCGACTTTTAAGTGAACAGTAAGTAAACGATTTAGCCGAAACGACCCGTCACATAGTTCTCAGTGCGCTCATCCTTTGGACGAGAGAAGATCTCGCTAGTGGCTGCGTATTCGATCATTTGGCCAGGTCCACCATCAGATAAGAAGAAGGCGGTGTAATCAGATACGCGAGCTGCTTGTTGCATGTTGTGGGTCACGATAACGATCGTCATCGTCTCTGAAAGCTCGCGGATAGTGTCTTCAATTCGAAGGGTTGAACCCGGATCAAGTGCAGAACACGGTTCATCCATAAGCAATACCTGAGGACTTACCGCCAGCGATCGTGCAATACATAGACGCTGTTGCTGTCCACCAGACAAAGATCCACCATGCGCTGACAGGCGATCCTTGACTTCATTCCACAGCCCGGCACGAACTAAGCACTCTTCAAGAAGTTCTTCCTTGTTGCTTACCTTTGTTTGTGAAAGTTTTAACCCAGATAAAACATTTTCGCCGATACTCATCGATGGGAATGGATTTGGCTTCTGAAAAACCATTCCAATTTGTAAACGAATCTTGGTTACATCCGTACCTGGCTGGTAAACATCTTTTCCATCAAGTAAAACTTGGCCAGCCATTGCCGCACCTGGAATGAATTCGTGCATTCGGTTGATTGTTCTAATAAAAGTTGATTTACCGCAACCTGATGGCCCGATTAGTGCAGTAACAGTTCCTGCACCAAAGTTTAAGTTGATATCTGAAAGCACATGGTTCTTACCGAACCAAGCATGTACTCCGCGAGTTTCAAGTCCTGTGCCAAGTGAAGCGCTGCCAGGTGATTTCACCTTGGCCGCAGCTACATCTGCCAATGAAGATGGGCGAACGCCTGCATCCATTTTTGTCTCGCTTTCTGCTGAGTTAATCATTTCGAACTTTTCTTAGAACCTAAATAACGTGCAACGGTGAAGAGAACTAGAACTAAACCAACTAATACGAGCAAGCCTGCCCATGCTCGCGTAAGCGCTTCAGGAGATCCGGCATTGAATGATTTCCAGATGTAATACGGCAACGAACCAAGTGGGCCGTTAAATGCATTTGGATTGACCTTGTCGCCTCCACCAGTGAGTAGAAGCAAAGGTGCAGTCTCGCCAGCAATTCGGGCAACTCCAAGGATTACTGCGGTAATTAAGCCACTCTTTGCTGCCGGGAGAACAATCATCGCAACTGTGCGCCACTGAGTTCCACCTAGTGCGACCCCAGCTTCGCGTAGATCATTGGGGATGAGGTTTAGAACCTCTTCAGATGTTCTTGCGATCGTAGGAATCATCAAAATTGTTAGAGCAAGTGCGCCCATAAATCCAGAAAAGGATTTTGTTATTGGGTACAAGATTGCAGAGAGAATAAACAGACCAGCAACAATCGATGGAACGCCACTCATCGCCTGGACAAGAAAACGAATTGGAGCGGTGAAGCGTCCTTTAATTTCTGTCAGATACAACGCTGTCAAGATTCCGATCGGAACGCTCATGATCAGCGCTAGTGTGACAAGAGCAAGGGTTCCAGTAATTGCGTGCAATAAACCACCGTTATTAAGCGGATCTGTTGGAGTCGCCATCGACATATCGGATACGAAGAGATTTAACGAAATTCCGGGAAGGCCCTTTTGTGCAACGGTAAACAAAATACTTGCGATTGGAATCACGGTGACGATGGCACCAAATGCAACGAGCGAGTTAACCAATGCATCTTTTGCAGCTGCACTGCCAAGCTGGAAACCCTTGATTGATGCGGTCAATGCCATGTAAACCAAAAAGAACATTGCAAAGAGAGCAAGCTTTCCTTTCATTGCGGTGGCCGCAACGATCAAATATGAAGCAAGCAGTGACAATACAAATATGCCAAGATCTTTTGCACGCTCTTGCTTGGTCGCCTTCCATGGCTTGATTGGGGTAGGAATAGTTGTCATCGCCCTGACTTTCCAGTCTTCTTTACAATCACATTTGCGACCGCATTAACGAGCAAGGTCAACATAAACAAAACTAATCCCGCTGCCATCAAAGCCTTGATCTCGTAAGGGTTGGCTTCACCAAACTTCAAAATAATTAAGGATGCAACGTTTCCGCCAGCACCTAGAAGGACTTGCCAATTCACTTGGAAGACGATGTTCAAAACAGTAAAGACCGCAACGGTTTCACCCATTGCTCGACCTAGACCGAGCATTGCGCCTCCGATAACGCCGTTTCTTCCGTGAGGAATAACTACAGCCTTAATCATCGCCCAGCGAGTTGCACCAAGTGCATATGCAGCTTGGATTCGATCAAGAGGTGCTTGCGAAAAGACTTCGCGAGAGACTGAAGTAATAATCGGAATAATCATGATTGCAAGTACTACACCTGCAACAAATGGTGAACGTGTGTACACCGGTACCTGAAGATCAAAGATAGGAATCCAGCCTAGGTACTTATGGATCAACTTCGCCCAATATTCGGCACTTGGCATCAGTACCAAGAATCCCCAAATACCAAAGAGAATTGAAGGGAATGCCGCCATCATGTCGATGATTGCTACTAGAAACTTCTTCAACTTGTCAGGGGCATAAAAATTCAGGAACAACGCTGAAAATACAGAGATTGGAAGAGCAATAACAACGGCTACAAGGGCGCAAAGGATTGTGCCAACCAGCATCGCCGCCAAGCCAAAATTGCTGTCTACAACATTTGCATTCTCATCAACCGTTACAGACCAATCTGAATTGGTTATAAATCCAAAACCCTCTTGAACAATTACTTCAAAGCCGCGGTATCCAAGAAAGATAGCAATGAGTCCCAGAATGACGAGCGAGGAAAGACCGCCAGCTGTGACTAAGCCACGGAAAACTTTGTCTGAAGGTCTTGGTTCAGTAGTGATTTCGCGCGGAGTTGGTGGAGCAAAAATGGTCAATTTACTTACGCAAACTTTCCTGTTACCAAGTAATACACGCGGCGTGAAACAGATACCGCGTGGTCTGCATAACGCTCGTAGTAACGACCAAGAAGCGTCAAATCAATTGCACTTTCAACGCCATGCTTCCAATTTGGATCAACAAGCGTTCCGATCAACTGACGGTGAAGCTTGTCCATCTCGTCATCATCTTTTTCAACTTGAAGGGCTACTTCGGTATCGCGTGATGCGATTACTGAACCTGTTTTGCGTGCAATCTTTTCTGCCGCTTCACCCATTTGCTTAAAGCTTGCAATTAATTCGGCAGGGATCGCTGCATCTGGATGGCGAAGACGAGTAATTTTCGCAACGTGGTGGGACATATCTCCCATGCGCTCAAGATCTGCGCTCATACGCAATGCGGTAACGAGTGCACGTAAATCTGATGCCACTGGTTGTTGACGGGCGATGATGTCGATGATGCGTGCATCTAATGCATGCTGAAACTCATCGATGGTGTCATCTGATGCAATTACCTCTTCAGCCAACTTAAGGTCGCAGTTAAGAATTGACTCTGTCGCTTTTGCTATTGAGACCGCAACCATGTCGGTTAAGTCCACTAATGATTGAGAGACGCCGTCGAGTTCATCTTGGAATACAGATCTAATAAGTGCCATGCGCCGAACCTAGAGCGCACGCATGAATGGACTCTGTCGAGAAAGTGAACGCAAGGTTAACTGGGGCGGGCAGGCTATACAGTTGGGGCGTGAAGTTCCTTCGAAAGGAAGTTGAGGCGCAAGATCAGCGTCTGCTGCCTGCGATGCTAGTTAACACCCTCTCTCAAATCGATGGCGAGGCCATAGTGCTTGCCCACGGCGAGGTTCCGATCTTTGTGACTCCCGGAATTGAGCAGATTGGCTTGCTCAAAGATGGCAAGGTTCAAAGTGCCGAACTTCTTGCAACCGTCCGAGTAGTTCGACGTAAGCATTCCCGCCAAATGGGTCAGATTGAAATCCCACGCGGCCCCATTGGAGAAGGTCGCCACGAGTTGACCGTTAATGTCATTCCGTTGACCGAAGATGATTTGGTTCTTGTTCTATTAAGTGATGAGAGCGAAGCGCAAAGAGTTCATGAGGTTCGCCGAGATTTCGTTGCAAATATTTCACATGAATTAAAGACACCAATCGGTGCCTTATCGCTACTTAGTGAAGCGGTCTTAGGTGCTAAGAATGATCCTGATGCGGTTGAAAAGTTTGCAATGCGCATGCAAACCGAATCAAAGCGATTAACAGACTTGGTGCAAGAGATCATTAATCTTTCACGGCTTCAGGATTCCGATCCGCTTTCGGTTCCTAGTGAGCTTCATG
>CAYNYE010000032.1:0-9865 GCA_964401345.1 uncultured Candidatus Planktophila sp. | reverse complement strand
AGTGGGTAGATGGAAACATCGGCTCGAAGGTAACTATGAAGTACCCAGCGATTTTCTTAATGGGCCCACATGCAAAGGGTGAAACTTTGTCACTTGCATTTGCAGGAGAAGGTCAGCATCAGGATTCTGGCGCGAAGATGGTTCACGCTGCGCCATACACATCTTCATCTGTAATCTCTAAATCAGTTGCTCGCGGTGGTGGTCGTACTTCATACCGTGGTCTTGTACAGGTACACATCACTCTGCAAGCACAGTTAAGTGCGATGCATTGTTGGTCGACACAATCTCTCGTTCTGATACTTACCCATATGTCGATATCCGCGAAGATGATGTCTCAATGGGACACGAGGCAACCGTCTCAAAGGTCAGCGATGATCAGCTCTTCTATTTAATGTCACGTGGTTTAAATGAAGATGAGGCTATGGCGATGATCGTTCGTGGATTCATCGAACCAATTGCTCGCGAACTTCCAATGGAGTATGCGCTCGAACTCAATCGTCTTATTGAACTTCAGATGGAAGGTGCTGTCGGTTAATGTCAGTTTTAACAACTAATTACTTAACACCCACGGGCCGCGAAGAGGCTTGGCGTTTTACGCCACTCAAGCGTCTACGTGGTCTTCATGATGGGGCGGCGGTCCAGTCGGATCGCACCTCGCTCATTGCAAAGTCAGCTTTGCCTACAGGAGTCACATTTACACGTGAAAATCTTGAACCACTTACACATTCCGATGATGTAATCATCGAACGCGTAAGAGGGGCGGCAACCTCTGTGGCACATCTTGCTATCGCAGCGAACGCTGAGATTTCAGAGCCAATCTTTCTTTCCCGTACCGCAGGTGCTTTAGACACCGCTGAATTCTCACGAGTTCGAATCACTCTTGGAACCCATGCGGTGGCAACGGTGATTGTCGAAAACACTACAGACACTGTTTTGGCTGAGGATCTCGAGATCTACTGCGCTCCTGGTTCTAACCTCAAGTTTGTAACGCTGCAAGAGTTCGAGTCGCAATCTGTTTATGCTGCTCGTCACCACGCAGTTATCGATAAGGATGCTAATTTCAAATCAATCACCGTAACGGTTGGTGGAGATGTTGTTCGAATTCTTCCAACAGTTGAGTTTACCGCTCCAGGTGCTTCAGCAGATCTACTCGGTGTTTACTTCGCAACAGCTGGACAATTTTTCGAGCACCGTAATCATGTTGATCATGCAGTTCCACACGCAAAATCAAATGTGAATTACAAAGGTGCGCTTGCAGGAAAGGATGCACACACCGTTTGGATAGGTGATGTTCTTATTCGTGCAGCTGCAGAAGGCACCGATACTTACGAACTCAATCGCAACCTGCTACTTAGCGATGGTGCGCGCGCCGATTCTGTTCCTAATCTTGAGATTGAAACCGGCGAAATCGTTGGTGCAGGCCACGCAAGTACAACGGGTCGTTTTGATGATGAGCAGTTGTTCTATTTGATGTCTCGTGGAATCGCAATGGCAGATGCTCGACGCCTAGTTGTTCGAGGCTTCTTTAATGAGATCGTTTCTGAAATCGGAAATGAAGAGGTCCAAAATCGAATTATGGATCGCATCGATTCTGAATTAGAAAAGGCGGCTCACAATGGCTGATTTAGCTCTGGATCAAATGACTGAAGGAAAGCCAGTTCGTATTGAAAAGGACGGCAAGTCAATCTGTGTAGCGCGAGTAGGGGATGAGGTATTTGCGATTGCAGATACTTGCTCACACTCTGATGCATCACTGTCAGAGGGCGATGTCACCGGCTTCAAGATTGAATGCTGGCTCCATGGTGCAGAGTTTGATCTGCGCACAGGAGAAGCGCTAACCCTTCCAGCAAATATCCCACTTGAAACTTATGCGGTATCAATCGACGGAAACGCCGTCACGGTAGAGATTTAGTAACGAGAGAAGAGAGAAAACTATGAGCACACTAGAAATCCGCAACCTGCAGGTATCTGTAGACACAGATAACGGAACGGTAGACATCCTTAAGGGAGTAGATCTAACGATCAATTCAGGTGAAACCCACGCAATCATGGGACCAAAAGGTTCAGGTAAATCAAAACTTGCTTACCCAATTGCAGGACACCCTAAGTACACAATTACAGGTGGAACCGTAACTCTCGATGGAGCAGATGTTCTTGAGATGACTGTTGATGAGCGCGCTAAGGCGGGATTGTTCCTAGCGATGCAGTATCCAGTAGAAGTACCAGGTGTTTCAGTTTCTAACTTCCTGCGCACAGCGGCAACTGCTCTTCGCGGTGAAGCACCAAAGCTTCGCACTTGGGTGGGAGAAGTTAAAGATGCCATGGAAGCGCTCAACATGGATCCATCATTTGCAACTCGCAATGTTAATGAGGGTTTCTCTGGCGGAGAAAAGAAGCGTCATGAAATCATGCAGCTTGAGCTTCTAAAGCCAAAGATGGCGATTCTTGATGAGACAGATTCAGGTCTTGATGTTGATGCTTTGCGCATCGTTTCTGAAGGCGTTAATCGCGCAAAGGCAGCCAACAATCTTGGCGTCTTATTGATTACTCACTACACACGTATCTTGCGCTACATCACGCCAGATTTCGTTCACGTTTTTGCTAATGGTCGCGTAGTAGAACAAGGCGGAGCCGAACTTGCTGAAAAGCTAGAAGCAAATGGCTACGCAGATTATGTGAGCAAGTAAGAAGGATGAGCTTTAACGTCGCGAAGGTACGTCAAGATTTCCCAATCTTTGAACGTACTATTCGCGACGGAAAAAAGCTTGTCTATTTAGATAGCGGTGCTACTAGCCAAAAACCTTTGTCGGTTATTGATGCGGAAAGCAACTTCTATAAGTTTCACAATGCTGCCGTACACCGAGGGGCTCATCAGTTAGCTGAAGAAGCCACCGATGCTTTCGAGGGTGCCCGACTTAAGGTGGCAAAGTTCTTGGGTGCACAAGAAGATGAAATTGTGTTCACTAAGAGTGCAACGGAGTCTCTCAATCTCATCGCATATGCGATGGGAAATGCGGAGCCAGGAAATCGCTTCCACCTTTCAAATAAGAACCGCATCGTTGTTACTGAAATGGAACACCATGCGAACTTGATTCCTTGGCAACAATTGGCCGCCCGTACTGGTGCAGAGCTGAAATGGTTTGAGGTAACGCCAGATGGACGCTTAGATCTTTCCAATATTGATGCGATTATCACTGAAGGAACCAAAATCGTTTCACTGACACATCAATCAAATGTCTTGGGAACAATCAACCCACTTGAGGCAATTGTTAAACGCGCACATGAAGTTGGTGCAGTTGTAGTTCTTGATGCATGTCAATCCGTTCCGCATATGCCTATTGATGTCACCGAGCTAGGTGTGGATTTTCTAGCTTTCTCAGGTCACAAGGCGGTTGGTCCAACCGGCGTTGGAGTTTTATGGAGCTCGCTACTGAATGATCTCCCACCATTTCTTTTCGGTGGTTCCATGATCGAAACGGTAACAATGACATCTGCAACCTGGGCGCCTGCCCCTCGAAAGTTTGAAGCTGGTGTTCCAAACATGGCGCAAGCCGTAGGTCTTGGCGCAGCGATTGATTACTTAACATCGCTAGGTATGGATAAGGTTTTTCAGCATGAAGTTGAACTCACTGGATACCTGCTTAACGGTTTGATGGAGATTCCAGAGCTTTCAATCGTTGGTCCGACAACAACCCAATCTCGTGGAGGTTCGGTTTCTTTTACCGTTGGGCAAATACATCCCCATGATCTTGGTCAGTTTTTAGACAGCCAAGGTGTGGCTGTAAGAACTGGACATCACTGCGCATGGCCGCTGACACGAAAGTTAGGCGTACCAGCAACCACTCGTGCCTCTTTGTATTTATATAACGATGAATCAGATTGTGATGCGCTATTTGCAGCTATTCGTGGCGCTCAGGGATACTTTGCATAATGGAACTAGACAGCCTTTACCAAGAAGTGATTTTGGATCACTACAAGCACCCACTTAACAAAGGGCTGAGCGCTTCATATGATGCACAAGTTCATCACGTCAATCCAAGTTGTGGTGATGAGATAACTCTGAACTTGTCGGCTAAAGATGGTGTCATCACCGCGTTTACATGGGATGGAGTTGGCTGTTCGATTTCACAAGCCAGCGTTTCTATCGCCAGCGATTTACTGCTCAACAAGCGATTTGAAGATGCTGACGCGATTCTCAATGACTTTACTGAGCTGATGCAGAGCAAGGGCACAAAAGAAGGCAATCCAGATGTCCTAGAGGATGCGGTTGCTTTGGCGGGCGTATCCAAGTTTCCGGCACGAATAAAGTGTGCGCTACTTGGATGGATGGCCTTTAAGGATGCAGCGGTTAGAATTAACACCACAACAGGGGGAGACAAGTAATGGCTACTAGCGTTGATGATGTAACTGAGGCGATGAAGGATGTCGTTGATCCTGAGCTGGGTATCAATGTCGTAGACCTCGGTCTCATTTACGATGTGATGGTTGATGAAGCCAACATCGCGATTCTCAACATGACTCTGACTTCGGCAGCTTGTCCGCTTCAAGATGTAATTGAAGATCAAACTAGAGCTGCACTTGCCGGTATGACTACAGATGTAAAGATCAACTGGGTTTGGATGCCGCCTTGGGGTCCGGACAAGATCACCGATGATGGAAGAGATCAGCTGCGCGCTCTCGGCTTTACCGTTTAATTATGTCAATGCATGCAGCGTGGATGACCCATCGCTCGATGACGGCAGATCCTTCAGTGAAGGAGCAGAAGTTAAAGCCTGGAACAGTTAAAAGGATTTTTTCTTTTGCACGTCCATATCGCAAGAGCATCATCATCTTTCTTGCCACAGTTGTGGTCGATGCGGGCTTGGTAGTTGCGACACCCTTACTTCTTAAGCGCTTGATCGATGAAGGTGTTATTCCTAAGGATGCATCCGTAGTTACCAATCTTGCAATTCTGGTGGGCCTGCTGGCGATCGCAGATGCCGGCTTTAACATGCTGGGGCGATACTTCTCATCTCGAATCGGTGAAGGGTTGATCTATGACCTTCGCTCGTTGGTGTTTGCCCATGTTCAAAAGCAATCCATCGCTTTCTTCACCCGCACCCAAACAGGAGCATTGATTTCTAGAATTAACTCCGATGTGATCGGTGCGCAGCAAGCTTTCACCGCAACTTTGTCTGGCGTAGTCAGCAATGTAGTCAGCTTGGCCTTGGTCTCGATAACGATGCTTATCTTGTCCTGGCAAATCACCATTTTTTCTCTGCTGCTACTTCCAGTCTTCTTGATACCGACTAAGTGGGTAGGTAGACGACTTCAGGCATTGACCCGCGAATCATTTAGTGTCAACGCCGAGATGTCCAGCACGATGACTGAGCGTTTCAATGTTTCAGGTGCAATGCTGGTCGCACTTTACGGAGAGCCTGACCGTGAGCGCGAATATTTCAGAAGCCGTGCACGTCGCGTCGCTGATATCGGCATCAAGATGGCGATGCTCAACCGACTCTTCTTTATTGCACTTACAAGCGTTGCAGCTGTAGCGACAGCATTTGCTTATGGCATTGGTGGGCACTTGGCGATTAAGGGTGGGGTAACTGTTGGAACCTTACTTGCAATTACAGCTTTACTTGCACGTCTTTATGGTCCATTGACCGCATTATCAAATGTTCGAATTGATGTAATGACTTCATTGGTTTCCTTCGAGCGAGTTTTTGAGGTTTTGGATTTAGAACCAATGGTTAAGAGCAAAGAGAATGCGCTGGTGCTTGATACCAAAGAACCTCGTATTGAGTTCAAGAATGTTAATTTCTCATACCCTCGTGCTGAAGAGATTTCTTTGGCATCTCTCGAGTCAGCAGCAAAGGCGGAAACCGTTCAAAGCGGACAAGTGTTACGTGACCTTTCCTTTGTTGCAGCACCAGGAACAATGACCGCATTAGTCGGACCATCGGGTGCTGGAAAAACAACCATCAGTGCTTTGCTGCCAAGACTTTACGATGTTACAGACGGGTCAATTTCGATTGATGGCCATGACATTCGTGATCTAACCCTAGAATCTCTGCGGGATTCAATCGGCGTAGTAATGCAGGATGCGCACTTGTTCCATGAAACTATCGCGGAAAATCTTCGTTATGCAAAGCAGGACGCAACAGAAGAAGAGATGATGCAAGCATGTAAAGCTGCGCAAATCTGGAATTTGATTGAATCACTCCCAAATGGTTTAGACACTATGGTCGGGGAGCGAGGTCACCGTTTATCCGGTGGCGAGAAGCAACGTTTAGCAATCGCACGTTTGCTACTTAAGTCACCAGCGGTTGTTATCTTGGATGAAGCCACCGCGCATCTGGATTCAGAGAATGAACAGTTAGTTCATGCAGCTTTGCAAACAGCGCTCAAGGGTCGCACCAGTATCGTCATTGCACACCGCTTAAGCACTGTCCGCGATGCCGATCAGATTTTAGTTCTGGAAAAGGGTTCAATCGTCGAGCGCGGTACCCATGATGAGTTAGTGAGTAAGGGTGGGCTGTATTCCGAGCTCTATAACCGTCAAGACTTAACGGGAACGGCGAATTAAGAAACGTCCGTAAATCACTAACCCGCCAAAGAAAAGCCATTGAAGCGCATAAGCCATGTGTGGACCATCGCTCAATGATGGCAATTGGGCAGTCACAGCTGGGGTAAGAGAAGGATCTGAACCTTCGAGGAGATCCAAATAGAACTTTTCTGTATCCATTTGAGATTGTGCATTAAGTTCAGAAACCAGACCTTCTCCAGTGCCTGGCAGCGCAAAAAATGAACCGCGAGGCAGTGAAGAGTCCAATCTAAATCTTCCAATGATGGATACCTCGGTCTCAGGTACCTTAGTTACTTCTGGAGCTGTCGTTGCAGTTTCCCCGGCTTGAACCCAACCGCGATCAACCCAGAACTTCTCACCCGTCGTACTTGTGAAGAGAGTTAAAACTTCGTAGCCGTACTTTCCTTCTGAGTAACGGTTGCGCAAAAGAATCTGTTGAGATTGATCGAAACTTCCAGTGGCGGTGACACTTTGCCATTCATTGTTGGAAATTTTCTTATCAATGTCAGCTAGATTGATTGGATCTTTGGCGATGCGTTCTTCGATAATTGTGTTTCGAGCATGTCGATCAACACCGCGGTGGTACTGCCATTGCGCCGCCCAAATGCACAGGACGATCAATGCCAAAGCGATTAAAGTTTTGAAAAAGGACCAGGGCTCTTTTGTTGTTGCTTGTGATGACATGGATTAATCGAGCGCTAGGGGCTTGTCTTCTACGATGTCAGATCCGCGCGAGACCGTTTCTCGTCCCGCATTTGCAATAACAACGGCAAAGTAGGGAAGGGTTACAGCGCCAGCTAGGGCAATCCAGCGCCAAGGATTTGGCAAAAGGACGGTCAAGATAAAGCAGCCTGTTCTGATCATCATCGAAATGAAGTACCGCTTCTGGCGACCAGCTTGATCACGGGTCAGCGCATTTTGTGCGCTGGTGATGTCGAAAACCTTCTTTTCCTTGGCCATGGTTCAAGGGTAGTGCTCAGCCTCCACCCGCGCCCCCTGGGATTCATGCGGGATTTCGCCTTTTCCGCTGTGAGCGGGTAACCTTTGCTCCAGACCAGTGGCGTAACAACCACTGCAAGAGGAGTTACCGCTCCCACCTTCATCGCCACTAGTGCGGGCTGGTTTGTCGGATAAGAGAAGTAATTCTCTTGCCCTTGCGGTTTTCTTTTGCAGCGCTGTTACACCAAAGCGTTAACGAACCGAAGGAGCTCAAAGTCAGCACTGAACCACGCATCAATGATCGAATTCGCACACCCGAAATTCGTTTGATCGGTTACACCGGTGAACAAGTTGGAGTTGTCGATATCGATACAGCGTTAAAGATGGCAGATGAAGTTGGTCTCGACCTAGTTGAGATCGCTCCAGAAGCAAATCCACCTGTTTGCAAGATCATGGACTTCGGAAAGTATAAGTACGAGGTTGCACAGAAGGCACGGGAAGCGCGTCAAAACCAGACCCACATTGTGGTGAAGGAGGTGCGTTTAACCCCCAAGATTGAAAATCACGATTACGAAACAAAGCGTAGTCAGGTTGAGAAATTTCTTAAGGGTGGCGACAAGGTCAAGGTGACTATGAAATTCCGCGGCCGCGAACAAACGCGTCCTGAGTTGGGTTACAAGATGTTGCAACGTCTTGCAGAAGATATTGCAGAGGTCGGTTTTGTTGAGTTCGCTCCTAAGCAAGAGGGACGAAACATGACCATGGTTCTTGGACCAACGAAGAAGAAAACAGAAGCAGTTGCAGAAGCAAAGGCAGCACGCAAGGCGAAAGCTGAAGCAGCTGCAGAGACAACGGAGTAAGGGAGCATAACCATGCCAAAGATGAAAACACACAGCGGTGCGAAGAAGACCTTCCGCATCACCGGTTCTGGAAAGGTTATGCACGAGCGCGCTGGAAAGCGCCACTTGCTCGAGCACAAATCTTCACGAGTAACACGTCGTCTATCGACAGAGTCAGCTGCAAAGCCAACTGTCGCAGTAACCGCCAAGCGCATGCTTGGTTTGAAGTAAGGAGCGGGTTAAATGAGAGTAAAGCGCGGAGTACACGCAGCTAAGAAGCGTCGCACAACTCTTGAGCGTGCCAGCGGTTATCGCGGACAACGCTCACGTCTTTTCACAAAGGCAAAAGAGCAAGTTACGCACTCAATGGTTTATGCATTCAACGACCGTAAAGATAAGAAGGGCGATTTCCGTCGCCTATGGATCCAGCGCATTAACGCTGGTTGCCGTGAGCACGGTCTTACATACAACCGCTTCATCCAGGGCCTTAAGGCTTCAGGCGTTGAAGTAGATCGTCGCGTTCTTTCAGATATGGCGACAAATGATCCTGCAACATTCAAGACTCTTGTTGATGTAGCTCGCAAGAGCCTTGCAGCACTCTAAGTTCCAATAATGATTGAGAGCCTTAACTCGCCACATATCGCGCGAGTTAAGGCTCTTATTGGTTCTAGGGGAGTAAAGGAAAGAAAGAACGCCGGTCAGTTTGTTGCCGAAGGTTTGCAATGTGCACGTGAAGCCCTTGTATCAAAGAGTGGCCCTGCAATTGAAACGCTTTACTTAACCGCAAATGGACGAATTAAAGTTGAAGAGATTACTGATTTATCTCAAATCAATGTCGTTGATGTCAGCGATGAAGTAATGAAACAAATGTCAGAAACGATCACACCTCAAGGAATCATGGCAATCTGCTCGATTCCACAAGTTGATCTAAGTTCCATCTCGCTCAATGGCTCTCGTAAATTCATTTACCTTTCAGAAGTACAAGATCCCGGAAACGCTGGAACTATTTTGCGATCTGCCGACGCTTTTGGAATGGATGCGGTCATCACTTCGCCTGGAAGTGTTGACATGTATTCACCAAAGGTGGTCAGAAGTACCGCCGGATCGCTGTGGCATATTCCTGTGTTTGAGTCGATTGCGATTGAAGAGCTCACCACATCTGGTGTCAAAGCCTTCTCATTAGGTGCAACAGGATCGACTGCCCTTGATTCATTTGTTACAACGACAGATACAGTCGCTGTTTTTGGTAACGAGGCTCGTGGCTTATCAACCTCCCAAGCTGTTGATCAGATTGAGGTTGTGAGCATTCCAATGCCTGGCAATGCTGAAAGTTTGAACCTTTCCGCTGCCGCCTCAATTGTCATGTATCACCTTTCAAATATGCAGGCCTCAAGAAGCACTAACCGATAGAGTTCTCCCTATGCGCGTTGAGGAGATTTCAACTTGGGTTGAAGATGCCCGAAAGGCTTTCGCCTCCGCTACCGATTTAGATTCACTCAAGGTTGCTCGTTTGGCTCAC
>CAYNYE010000031.1:5501-10028 GCA_964401345.1 uncultured Candidatus Planktophila sp. | reverse complement strand
GCTTCGAAATCTTCCTTTGAATACTTTGAGGTCTTGGCTTTGGATTGGCGGTAAGCGTCAGTATCTCCCCAACGCTCATGGACTTCAGATTCGAATTGGCTCATGTAAGCGAGTTGAAATAGGTGATGATCGCACCGGCAATCGTTAGGTTGATTGCATCATTTGCGGTCTCAATAATCCAAACCTTTAGTGACTCTCCGCCGAATACACGGTGGCTGAGGGATGCAAACATTCCTATACCAACACCAAGTGCTAGGCCTAAGAGAGAGCCATCGACCACAGAGAAATCTGGATTATTGGATTGCAACGAGTTAATCACCAATCCCAATGTGAAGGTTTGAACAAGAATGCCAACAATTGTTCCCCCGAAGAGTAGAACTGGCTTATTTTGCTCGCCCGTCAACTGACCAGATGCATTTCCCTTTGCTCTCATCCACACAGGGTAGAAGGTCTTTGGGCCAAACCAAATTGCTCCGCTGATGAATGAAACGAAGAAGGCCGCGATGATGCCGATGTAGTTGAACTCTGAAAATGTCATAACCAAATTGTTTCAGATGTATTCCAAAAAATTGGTTAAGCAACCAATACAATTTACGCATGCGCTTCATTATTTCTGTCATTGATACTCAAACTCGTCCACCTCATACGCCTGAAGAGATGAAGGCCATTGATGATTTCAACGACAAGATCGAGGATGCCGGGCAACGCCTATTTGTATGCGGGATTGATTCTCCAGATAAGGCCATGGTTTTTGACTCACGAAATGGTTCTGAAATAACAATCCCTGGCCCGCATCATTCATCAGCTGAATACGTCAGTGGATTCTGGATCATCAAGGTGGATTCTCTTGAAACCGCACGGCAGTTAGCCGCTGAGGGTTCTAGAGCCTGCAATCGAAAGGTTGAGTTACGCCCTTTATTTGGCTAACTCTTACTATCTATTAGCCAACGCTTGCGCTCTGATTCAGGTAATCGCTCAATTGCATATCTGAGCATTGTGCGTGGCATTTCATGTGAGTGTTGTTTTAAGAATCCACGAAGCAACATGACATCTTTCTTGCCAAGTTCGCGGAGCATCCAACCAACAGCTTTGTGAATCAAATCTTCCTTGTCTTTAAGTAGCGCTTCAGAAATAATCAATGTTGGTTCAAGGTCTCCAGCACGGATAAGGGCAAAAGTAAGAATGATCGACACTCGGCGTTGCCACAAAGACTTTGATTTAGAGAACTTGATCAACAGCGGCATCGGATCATCAACTTCCAGCAGGTACGCGCCCATCCAAGGAGCGGACACATCAACAATGTCCCAGTTATTGATTCGCTCGGCTCGGACTTGCTTTAAGTAAAAGTCAAATATCTTCTTTCGCTGCTGGGAAGTTTTGGCTTCTTTGAATTGCAGGTTAAGAATGATCGATGCACATAGTCGCGCTTCGTGAAATGGTGAGTTGAATAGTTTGGTTAACTCTTCGAAATCAAGGGCCTTGAATTTCTTGGCAACAGATCGTGTTTGGGGGACTGTTCCACCGAAGAAGAGATCGCCTTCGCCATACTCACCTGGTGCAGTTTTGAAGAAGCGAGAAAGATCGCCAACTCTGCCTTTCTTGCCGTAACCCTTTAAATCATCAAGTGCCAGGCTCGCTTTCATGACTCAAATATACCTTTCGAGGATTAATAGATGAATGCTCGTTACTATTGCCCTCTAGAGATTGATTGGAGGCCGTGATGTTCGAAGCGATAATTCTTGGAATTGTTCAGGGCCTCACTGAATTCCTTCCTATTTCCTCCAGCGCGCATATTCGTTTTGTTGGAGAGTTCTTAAATGGCGCAAAAGATCCCGGTGCCCGGTTTACTGCGATTACACAGATAGGTACCGAGCTCGCCGTCCTTATCTACTTCCGCAAGGACATAGCTGCGATAGTTCGTGCTTGGTTCCAGCAAGCGGTATTGCGCAATGAATTGAACGTCCAAGAAGAACCTCAAGCTCGTATGGGTTGGTTGATCATTATTGGTTCGGTACCAATTGTTGTACTTGGATATCTAGGTAGCGACCTGATTGAAAATAATCTACGTTCGCTGTGGTTGATTGCAACCACCTTGATCGTTTTCGGCGTGATCCTTGGGTTGGCCGATAAGTACGGTAAGAAGATCCGCACCTTGGATGAGTTGTCTACACGTCACGGCATTTTGTACGGAGCTGCACAAGCGTTGGCACTGATGCCAGGTGTTTCTCGCTCTGGTGCAACTATCGCAATGGGTCGTTTTCTTGGCTATACCCGCGAAGCAGCGCTTCGTTACTCATTCTTATTGGCTTTGCCCGCGGTGTTCGGAAGCGGTTTCTACCAACTTCAAGGCGCACTTTCGTCCTCAGATAATGCCAATGTCTTTTCGCTTGCAGAGACTGCAGCTGCCACAGGTATTGCTTTTGTAGTTGGGTACCTCGTTATCGCGTGGCTACTAAAATTTGTATCTACAAAGAGCTTCATGCCCTTCATCATTTACCGAATCGCTCTTGGAACTTTGATACTAATCCTGTTGGGAACAGGAGTTATTTCTGCATGATTATTGATGTGTGGTCTGATGTTGTCTGTCCCTGGTGTTTCATTGGTAAGAGAAGGCTTGAAAAAGCGTTGGCCAGCTTTGAGCATCGCAATGATGTGACTGTTCGACATCGTGCTTTTCAATTACAGCCCAATGCGATTGATGTTGTTCCAACATCGGAACATTTAGCTGAGAAATATCATGTTTCCCCTGAAGAGGTAAAGCAGATGCAAGCCAATGTGTGCGCCGTCGCCGATGGAGAGGGCCTTTGCTACAACTTAGATGACACTTTGTCTGGCAATACCTTTGATGCCCACCGAGCGTTGGCATATGCAGCCACAGTCGGTAAGCAAAATGAACTTCTTGAGGCGATGTATTCGGCTTATTTTGAGAAGTCACTACCCCTTTTCTCTCATAAAGACATTTGCGAAGTGGGAGAAACCGCTGGAATCCCAACTAAAGAGTTACAGGCAGTGCTTGAGTCAGATCAATTTCATGAGACTGTAATTCGCGATCGCACGGTGGCCTCAGAACTTGGAGCCACAGGTGTTCCCTTCTTTGTGGTTGATATGAAGTATGGGATTTCTGGGGCTCAGTCACTTGAAGTCTTTACGCAAACTTTGGAAACGGCATGGAAAGAGCAGGGTTAATGTGATTGATCCGATCATAAAGAAGCATTTGAACAACTTTAATTCCGAACAAAAGATCGTATTAACAGATCTGTGTAATCTGATTTCATCCGAATTGCCAACAGCTACTCAAACCATCAAGTATGGAATTCCCACTTTCTTAATCGAAGGTGTAGCAATCATTGGTTTTGATGGCTACAAGAAGCACAACAGCTTGTTTCCGTACAGCGGCTCAACAAACATGTTGCTTGAAAAAGAGTTAGCCGGATATGAGCAAACCAAAGGCTCTATTCATTTTGCGCTCGATAAGAGATTTCCAAAGCCGCTCTTGAAGAAGATTCTGAAGGCTCGCATCGCACAAATAAATGCTAATTACCCAAAGCGAACGGGTGAATTCTTGGAGTTTTATGGAAATGGCGTTCTAAAAGCATCAGGAAAGATGAAAGCGAACGAATTACATGGGGATTGGAAATGGTTTAGAAAAGATGGCGTAATTATGCGCTCAGGATCGTTTAAGAATGGAAAGCAAGTAGGCGTATGGATCACCTACGACCAAAAAGGAAAGCCGTACAAGAAAACCAACTTCGGCTCTTAATCCTTCACTGCATTTCGATTGGCGAAGCATTTGTCGATTGCATAGCATTGCGGCGTGTTCGCACTTCATAAATTCCCTCTGACAAAACCACTCGCGGATAAGTTCCGCGAAAATGTCTCTGGCTCCCGTGATGGTCGTCCTGATTGGGTAAAGACCATCGGTGAAGGAAGTGGCGACGGATTATTCGGTCCTGACAGCGCTGTCTGGCAAGTACATGGAACGATTGCAACCCTTGTCGGTGGAGTACGTGCATTGCTATTGCAAGCTGCGCACCCCGCACCCCTTTCAGGAGTGGCTGAGCATTCACGGTATGAAACAGATCCATTAGGACGCCTTGCAGGTACCACGCGTTGGTTAACCGTTACAACCTTTGCAGCCGAAGAAATTATTGCTCGCGAAGCTGCTCGCGTAAATGCGATGCATGATCATGTAAAAGGAAAGTTCAAAGACAAACAAGGGGAAACACAGAGTTACAAAGCTAAAGATCCCCGTTTTCTATTGTGGGTTCACTGCGCATTCACCGATTCATTTCTCAAAGCTCATCTTGCACTCGGGTACCCCATTGATAAAGGCGCAGATGCATATGTAGCTGAATGGAGTAAGAGCGCAATTCCGCTTGGATTAACCAATGCGCCTTTGTCGGTTGAACAACTTGAAGCCACTTTGGATGATTTTCGAGCACATGATCTGGCACATGTTGCGCGAACCGATGAAGTAGTTCGTTTCATTTTGAACCCACCATTTGGAGGAGCGGGAAAGTTCTTTTA